>JAYENH010000812.1:0-8202 GCA_034721995.1 Bacteroidota bacterium | reverse complement strand
CCCATGCCGAAGTGGGTTGTATGTCCGTAAGCTATTACATTTAAACCGAAATATTCGATGTCGCCGCTTGCAATGTAAATTATGTCGGGGTTGTTTGGGTCGACAGTAATATCCGAAATACGATTTAAAGGCAAGGCATCAGTCAGGCAAACCCACGACTGGCCATTGTCAGTAGTCTTCCAAACTCCGCCCTGCGATGCACCAATCCAAAATATATCGGGGTTGGAGGGATGAAATTCGATACAATTAATGCGGCCTGTGCCGGTAATATTCAGATCATCGTTTGGAGCAGGTATCTGGTTAGGCGCAAACGAAACCCAGTTAGCAATAAAATTTTTAGATTTTAATTCCTGATTTTTTAGATGTTCCTGTAATCGTTGCCATTCAATAAAATTTATATTTTCATCGGGCATAATCCCAAAAGGATAAACGCGGTTTTCGTAATACCATTCCCAACGTTTGAAACGCTTTTTGCCCTTTGTATCGACATTAGCAGGCTCTTTTTCCCAATTGTAAAAAGCATTCTGAACAGTATAAAAATTGAATTTCTGATCCTTGTCCGAATCAAGATAAGGCTTATTTAGCCAGGGTTGGGCCAACAGGAAATTTGAGATTCCAAGCCCAAAAACAATAAGTAAAATAATGAATTTCAGTCTCATTTTATCTAACAGTTAGGAACGAATAAAAGTAGAACTATTTTATGAGATGGCAAAATTCAATGTATATTGAATAAGTCTTCTGAAATATTTTGTATATTTGTGTAAATATTAATAAGATGAAAACACTCACTTTGGATTTAAACAGACGTTACACTTATGCAAATTACCTTACATGGATGGACGATGTAAGACGCGAACTCTTTAATGGTTTCATAAAAATGATGTCGCCATCACCTTCAAGAAAACATCAACGAATATCTGCTGATTTAGTAAGGATATGGGGGAATCATTTGCTTAATAATGAGTGTGAAGTATATCATGCCCCATCAGATGTTCGTTTGCCAAAAGATAAATCAGAGAAAGATGATAAACAAATCTTTACTGTAGTCCAACCTGATATTTATGTGGTTTGCGACCTGACGAAACTTGACGATAAAGGATGCCTCGGTGCACCTGATTTGATTATTGAAATAGTATCGGCAAAAAACTCAAAACGCGATGTGAAGGATAAGTTCGAGATATATCAGGAGCATGGTGTACGTGAGTATTGGATTGTAAACCCCAATGATGAAAACGTAAATGTTTTTGTACTTGATGAAAATGGAAAATATCAATTTGCGGGTTTGTATGCCGGTGATGACAAAATCCCTGTAAATATTTTCAATGGCGATATTTCGGTTGACCTGACTGAGGTGTTTGTGTAATAAGAGAAAAACCAGAGCCTATTACTTAGTCTTTACAATAAACTACTAAACATACTCTTTACTTTCAATCTCGCCACGTAATACTGCAAGGCCATTCATGGCAAGGGCTTTCATTTCATCTTCGCCGGGATAAACGGCAATTGGCGCAATAAAACCGGCCATCCTGCTTACATAGTCAACCAGATAGTGGTTGTGGGCAATACCACCGGTAAGGATAATAGTATCGACATCGCCTTTTAAAACTGCAGCCATTGCCCCAATTTCTTTGCCAACCTGATAGCACATTGCATCCTGCACTGTACGGGCTTTTTTGTCGCCTTCGCGTGCATCAACCTGTACCTTATATGCTTCGTTGGTGCCGAGGTAAGCAACCAGGCCACCCTTGCCTTTTATCATTTCTTTTACTTCTTTGTGCGAATATTTGCCACTGAAACATAGTTTTGCCAATGCCCCGGAAGGTAGTGTCCCGGCGCGTTCGGGCGAGAAAGGCCCATCGCCGTCTAATGCCTGGTTTACATCAATTACACGGCCTTTGTGGTGAGCACCAACCGAAATTCCACCTCCGAGATGGACTACGATCATATTCATATCTTCGTAGTTTTTATACAGTGATGCAGCATGGGCACGGGCTACGGCTTTCTGGTTAAGTGCATGAAAAATGGAAGTACGCTCCAACAAAGGATGCCCGGTATACCGAGCTGCATCTTCCAGTTCGTCAACAACCACCGGATCCACGATATAGGCCTTTACTCCATTGAGAGAATCGGCAATATTATCGGCAATTAATCCTCCAAGATTACTGGCATGTTCGCCGAGGGGGCTATTTATCAAATCCTTTTTCATTTGCTCGTTAACCTCGTAGATGCCCGATGGGATTGGCTTTACCAGGCCACCGCGACCAATAATAATGGAGAGTTTGCTTATATCAATATCAGCATGTTTTAATTCCCGGAGGATAATGTTTTTTCTGAACTCAAACTGATCGGTAATCTTTTCGAAGCCTTGCAATTCTTCTATCGAATGTCGCAGTGTTTTTATAAAATCGACATGGGTATTTTCGTACACAGCAATTTTTGTCGATGTCGATCCGGGGTTTATGGCAAGTATTCTTTTCATAAAGCAGTTCTATTCAATATAAATTTATTTATTCTCTATTAGAAAACTCCAAAATGCAATCACCAAATAACAAATAAATTCCAAAATTCAATGTTCAATTATTCAAGTTTGATATATTGCAATTTACTAATTGAGATTTGTTTGGAATTTGTAGATAGTGCCTGCACGAAAACTCCTGTTTTTAAAGATGAGCATAACGCAGTTATTGGCGTTTTCTTGCAGAGACTAGATAAGGTATGTTTTCTAAAAGCCACTATTTAGCGATCATCGCCCCCAGGGCAATAGAGTACAACTTTGTCATCACACTATCGCCACGCGACGAAAGGATGCAAGGCACTTTTGCACCTGCAACAAAAGCACCAAGTACAGCATTGGCGAGTTTTGTATTGGTTTTGTAAAACACATTTCCTGTTTCAATATTCGGGAACAACAGACAGTCTGCATCACCGGCCACAGGATTGTCCATCTTTTTAATTTCTGCCGATTCTTTGTCGATTGCCAGATCGAGGGCAAGCGGGCCTTCAACAATTGCTCCTTTTATTTGTCCGCGATCGGCCATTTTGGAAATTATAGCAGCATCGACACTCGATGGTATTTTGGGTGATACATTTTCGGATGCAGAAATAACCGCCACCTTTGGTTTTTCTATTCCCAGTGCATGAGCTGTTTCGACGAGATAATTCAGTATTGCCACTTTTTCGTGCAATTCGGGGGCAGGAAGTACCGCAACATCGCCCACAATCAATAATTTATGGTAGTTGGGGTTTTCCATACAAGTAACATGGCTGAGTATAGCTTTCGGAAGCATCAAACCTTTTTCCTTGTTAAGGATGGCTTTCATATACTTTTCGGTATTCACAAGCCCTTTCATTAAAATATCGCCCTGATTGTTGTTTATTAGCTCAACAGCTTTTGAAGCAGCTTTGGCATCGTTTGCTTCCTGAACTATTTTGAATTTCTCTTCGTCAATATTTAATTTCCTGCAAACATTTTTTATGGTTTCTGCATCACCAACAAGCGTGGCTTCAATCAATCCTCTGTCTACAGCTTCGTTTACGGCCTCAATAGTATGAGCATCATTTGCATAAGCCGCAATAAGTCTTTTTTTGTCCTTCGATTTAAGGACTTCAAACATTTCATTTAATTTGTGTATAATCATAATAAAAGAGTTTAAACGTTTAGTATTGAAAGGTTGAGTATTAAAAAGTTCAGAGTTTGGTTAGATACAGTAGAGACAAGTCATGCCTTGTTTCTCTACATTACGCTGTTGGCGACTTTCTGCTAATTTTTTTATTTTCTCTTTCCTCTTTTCTTTCAGTAAAAATATTTGAAGTGTCGGTAGCAATAACGAATTCTTCGTTGGTTGGTACTACCATAACTTTCACTTTCGAATTGGGTTTTGTTAGCAATAGTTCCTTTCCTCGTTTACCTGCGTTAAACTCGCTATCGAAATCAATACCAATAAATTCAAACTTTTTACTTACCACTTCACGTGTGTAGGAATCGTTTTCGCCAATTCCCCCGGTAAAGATTAAAAGATCAAGACCTCCGAGTGCAGCCACATAAGCACCTATATATTTGATTAATCGGTAGCGGTACATTTCCAGGCCAAGTGCAGCTCTTTCGTTACCTTTTTCGGCTGCTTCCTCAATTTCCCGCATATCAGACGAAACGCCGGTTACTCCCAACATCCCGCTAAATTTATTTGCTATGGTATTAGCTGTGGAAGATGCAACCTCTTCTTTATCCTGTATAAATGTCAGCACCCCAAGATCGAGATCGCCGGTACGAGTACCCATTATTAAACCTTCAACAGGGGTAAGTCCCATCGAAGTATCTATTGATTTTCCATTTTCAATGGCAGCTACCGATGCCCCATTTCCCAGGTGGCAAGTGATAATACGTTGCTTGTTGAAATCGATGCCAAGACTATCACATGCTTTTTGTGCAACATATTTATGGCTTGTACCGTGAAAACCGTATCTCCTGATACCATATTTTTGATATAGTGAATATGGTATTGCATACATGTATGCGTAATCGGGAATGGTTTGGTGAAAAGCTGTGTCGAAAACAGCAACCTGTGGAACATCAGGCAAAAACTCTTCCATAGCTTCGATACCTTTTATGTGAGCAGGATTGTGTAATGGAGCTAATTGCGAGAGCCTTGCAATTTCATTCTTGACCGATTCGGTAATACATTCCGATTTGTTGAAATTTTCGCCCCCGTGTGCAACTCTGTGCCCTACTGCCTGAACTTCGTTTAAGTTCGAGATACATCCGTGTTTACGGCTAATAAGTACGCCAAGTACATATTCAATCCCGCTTTGATGGTCTAATATTTCACCTTCGAGTTTAACCTTATCGCCCCCGGGTTTTTCTAATTTCAAAAAAGAACCTTTCAATCCAATTTTTTCGACAATGCCTTTTGCAAGTACTTCTGTCTTTTCCATATTGAAAAGCTGATATTTTATTGATGAGCTTCCGCAGTTTAAAACTAATATCTTCATTCCTGTTTATTTTATTTAATGGTCTATTGATTCAATGATATTTGATTTTTTTTAGTTTGAATGTTTTTTTATATACAATTCTTTATTTGTTAAATCATTATCTTAATATTTAATTCTTTAATTGTTACACACCATTTCTTCTTCCCTGTGTTTTTACCTGATCTCTGTACAAGTAACGGTTTCGGCGGTTGCAAAGCCATTTATATATTTATAAAATCCTAAATTGTTGCGACGGCCAAAGTGGTTTCTGCGTACCAGGCGTTTTATTATTGGAGAAGCTTTGTACCTGCTGTCGCCAAATTCCTGATAAAGATTATCCATCCACTTCAATAATTTATCGAGGCCAATCCTATCGGCCATTTCAAAAGGGCCAAAGCGAAATCCGGTAGCCTGTTTCATTAATTCATCAATATCTTTTACCGATGCAACACCCTCCATGAGAATTTCACATGCCTCGTTTATCATCGGGGCCATCATACGGGTATGGATGCTACCGGGCGATTCAAGTACAGGTATCACCTTTTTTTCGATCATCCTGGCAAATTTCAAAACAAATTCGTAGGATTCGTGGTTGGTTTTTACACTTTGCGAAACCTCAACAATTTTAATTTTGTTTACCGGAAGAACAAAGTGGAGTCCCAAAGCTCTTTCGGGATGTTCTAAAGCAGAACTAAGTTCCGAAATCATCATTGTTGATACATTCGACGTAATAACTGTTGTTGGCGAAACTACTGCTTCGATTTTTTTAAATACCTCTCTGCGGATTTCTTTACTGGTACCTTGCTTTTTACTGTTTATAGTTTCTATAACTAATTCGCAATCTTTTATATCTTCGTAATTTGTTGAGCCTTTTATACGTTGTATGATGCCTCTTTTCTCGCTTGGGGTCATTCCCCAATGGTCAATTACTTCGTCTAATCGTTTGTCAAACGATTTGAATATATTGCTAATAATTTCATCTGACAAATCGATAAAAACAACTTCGATACCACATTGGGCTACGTGCAAACTAATTTCCTGCCCCATGTGCCCTGCGCCAATTACACCAACTTTCGAAAGAGAACCTTTTTTTTGTTTCTTTTTTCCAAGTGCGTAATTCTCAATTGATTCAATAGTTTCTCCCATCTTATATGTTTTTTATAATCTTATTTTTTCTGATATTAATTTATATCATATTGTATTTCTTAGACCTTTATTGCCCGTTTGCCTGATTGGCCGTGATGGCCACAAGCTGAACGATGTCGTTTACCGAGCAACCGCGCGAAAGATCGTTAATTGGGGCTGCCATTCCCTGAAGTATCGGGCCAATAGCTTCGGCATGGGCAAGGCGTTGTACCAGTTTGTAGCTGATGTTTCCGGTTTCTAAAGTCGGAAACACAAGCACGTTGGCCTTTCCTGCAATCTTGCTGTTTGGTGCTTTTTTATAGCCAATGGCTTTAACAATGGCGGCATCGGCTTGTAGTTCCCCGTCAATTTTTAAATCGGGGGCCATTTCTTGTGCCAGCTGTGTAGCCTCAACTACCTTGTCTACCATTTCGTGTTTTGCGCTTCCTTTGGTCGAAAAACTCAACATGGCAATACGGGGTTCGATACCTACAATTGCGCGTGTTGTTCTTCCGGTTGCCACGGCAATTTCGGCGAGTTCTTTAGCTGTTGGGTTTGGGTGTACTGCACAATCGGCGAAAACAATAAGGCCTTCTTCGCCAAATTCTTTATCTTTTAAAACTATTATAAAAGCCCCTGATACTACGCTAATGCCCGGCAATGTTTTTACATATTGAAAAGCGGGACGTAGCACATCGCCGGTTGCATTTTGCGCACCTGCAACTTCGCCATCGGCATCGCCGCTTTTTATCATTAAAACCGAAAGGTAAAGCGGGTCTTGCAAAAGTTTTCTTGCTTTCTCGTAAGTCAAGCCTTTTGCTTTACGCATTTCGACCATAAGTTTGGCATAAGCATCCAGTTTTTTGTAAGTATCAGGATCGATAATTTCTGCCTTGTCGATATTTGCAAGGTTCAATGATTTGGCTTTTTCAAGAATAGTTTCTTTTTTACCAATCAGGATAATTTTGGCAACTTCTTCTTTTAAAAGGATATCGGCAGCTGTTAAAGTTCTTTCTTCAAGGCTTTCGGGCAATACGATGCGTTTCTGCAATTTTTTTGCATTAGCCCGTATTCTTTTCATAAATTCCATTGTATGTCAATATTTTATGTGATCTCTCCAATAATTGGCAAAAATATATTTTTTCTCATATTTATTACTGCTTTTTTTATGATTTTTATCAGGCAAAATCATATTGTTCGACATAAAAATTTGCCGGCCCGGGATATCAGCATATACCCCGGCGAACAAGAAAAAACTATTAATACACTAAGTAGTAAAATTGTAAAACGATGGCAGGCTTTAAATACTTATACTGATGTTTCATTTTACATTGATAAAACCAATTGAGTGCCGATATAACATAGCTACAACAACGGCAATAAATATAAAAACGAGCAATTGTGCATTAAAACATAAAACACAATAGTAAAATATTTACATCATATTGTTTATATTTCTAAAATAAATAATTACATTTGCTGAATAAATATTTCGATTAAGCATGTTTCAATTAACCAAAAAATATTATGAATTACTGCAAGTCCTTGTTTACCATGCATACAGAAATACAAGTCGGGCTACTTAGCAATTTAAAAACCTGGCGAAAAGTATATGTATGTATTTTTAAAGAAACCTGAATTAGATTTTAACTCATGCAAAAGCATAATTTTCTTTTTATTGAAAAAGTTGTTTGGCAATTCGTTTTTGAAAATACGAGGGCAGATAGAACAAGGGTATATAAAGTAGTAAAACGGTAGGTTAACTTCACAGCGAGAGCTTCGCTTTGAGCGAAACCCTCGCTTGTCGTCAGGAGTTCGACACAAGGTCGTGTCCCGACCAGTGGCAAATGTAGGAAGAGTAAAAGCAGGCGTTTATTATTTATAGGATATCAGGAAATGGAAAATCGCTTTCATTGGAAGATTGTTAAAAAATAAAGGGAGTCGGGCTTTTCATTTTTAAAAAATATCGGGGATTATCAAAAATTGATCTGAACCCCATATTTTTGTACATTTGTATTTTAAAACAAAACAAAAAGTGGAAAAAAAAGTAACACAACCGCATGATAAGTTTTTTAAGAAAATGTTTTCAGGGAAAAATGAGGTAATGGA
>JAYENH010000811.1:0-1830 GCA_034721995.1 Bacteroidota bacterium | reverse complement strand
GATGACTCTAAGTCATCGGATGAGTTGTCGACTGCGGCCTTCCGGTGCAATGGCTCCAAGTTCGTGGTATCGATAATTTCGGCTTCTTTTCATCCGTGCAACCGCTTTTTGCGGTGGCACGGGGCGAACAAGATTTTTACAGATCGGTTACCATGGAACAACAACCGCTCGTGCGCGATCCGATAGCTATCGGATGAATCGCGTTCCTTTAATAATATTAAATGATGATGTTGTCTTAAATAAAACCACACGATGCAATAGTGCAGGAGCGTTGGCTATATTTTGATGCTTGCCTTTAATGTTATTTGGAAAAATATTTTTTTATTGGAAAATTAATGTAACTTCGCTTGCGCAATTACAATTAACTATGGCCCAATTTATCAAAAACAGAACCAGTCCTGCCCAAACACCCTTGTTTGTAGAGAGAGCCTTAATATTGTTTTCATATCTATCAATAGTTCCTTTTGTTAATAACCCCGGGCTGCTTTATTTGAGCAGCCCGATAAAAAAATTTATAAAATGAAAAACACATTTATCTTATTTAGTATTTTGTTAATTACAACAAATCTTTTTTCTCAAAGTTTTGAATGGGCTGCCGGCATGGGCGGTGCAGGCAACGATCATGGAAGGTTTATTACCGTTGATGCTGCAGGAAATGTATATACTGTTGGCGTATTTGAATTTACAGTTGATTTCGATCCCGGCCCCGGGGTTTACGAGCTTACATCTAATGGAGTTACTGATATCTTTATATCAAAATTAGATTCTTCAGGGAATTTTGTCTGGGCAAAAAGCATCGGGAATAGTTTAGCAAACTCCGCAACTTCACTTGAATTAGATACTAATGGAGATTTATTATTGACCGGAGGATATATGGGCACTATTGATTTCGATCCGGGAGCAGGCGTATATAACCTTGTTTCCAATATTAGTGGCGGATGTTTTATTGTTAAATTAGATTCTTCGGGAAACTTTGTTTGGGCAAAAAGCATGGATGGATCAACTGCATTATATGGCAATTGCATAGAAACTGATGCAAATAGAAATATTTATATCAGTGGTTATTTTGGAGGTACTGTAGATTTCGACCCGGGACCAAACGTTTATAACCTTACCGAATGTGGTGGTGGCGACATGTTTATCGCGAAATTAGATTCTTTGGGAAATTTTATCTGGGCAAAAAATGTTGGCGGGGGCGATGCAGAACATCCAAGCTCAATGGTGCTGGATACTGTAGGCAATATTTATATCACAGGAGATTTTTTCGGAAATACAGATTTCGACCCGGGCCCGGGCGTTCTTGTCCTTCCCTGGAATGGATGGTTTGAAATTTTTATTTCAAAATTCGATAACTCAGGAAATATTGTCTGGGCAAAAAGCATGGGTGGTACTGATGCCGATCAGGGATTATCAATTGATGTTGATGTTGCCGGAAATGTTTTTTTTGCAGGGTATTTTTCTTCTGATACTGTTGATTTTGATCCCGGACCAAATGTTTTTAACCTTGTTTTAAATGGCCCTGAAAACGTTTTCGTTTCGAAATTCGATGCTACCGGAAATTTTGTGTGGGCAAAAAATATGGGCAACGTAAGTATGAGCCCTGGCATATCCCTACAATTAGACAATGATGCAAATATATATAATGTAGGGGCGTTTCAGGACACCCTTGACTTTGACTTCTGCAACGGGACATATAGCCTGATTTCGAACGGGGGCAATGACATTTTTGTTTCAAAATTAGATTCCTCCGGGAATTTTGTATGGGCACGAAACATGGGTGGAAGTTCTGCCTGGCCTTCTGATGCGGGGTACGCACTCACACTCGACCCC
>JAYENH010000810.1:0-1834 GCA_034721995.1 Bacteroidota bacterium | reverse complement strand
TGTTAACGTCGCATGTGCTGGTCCCCCCGGCTATGACCGCTCTTTTGAGTTCTCCAAATAATAAAGTACAGGCTTACCTTGCCGCTGGTCATGTTTGTGCGGTTATGGGATATAAGGAATATTCACCCATTGCAGAAAAATACAAAGTACCAATTGTTGTTACAGGATTTGAACCGATTGATATTTTAGACGGTATTTTGGCGACAGTTAAACAACTTGAAAACGGAAAATCATTTGTCGAAAACAAATATCCCAGAGTTGTAACTAAAAACGGAAACACACAAGCCCAGACAATTATTGAACAAGTATTCGAAATATCAGACAGAAAATGGCGTGGTATAGGAACAATACCGTTAAGCGGATTAAAATTAAAAAATGAGTATCGAGACTTTGATGCCGAGTTATATTTTAAAACGGGTGAGCTAATTGTTGAAGAACCAAAAGAATGTATCAGCGGCATTATTCTTCAGGGTTTAAAAAAACCGAGTGAATGTCCTGCTTTCGGTAAAACATGCACACCCCAAAATCCGTTAGGAGCTACGATGGTTTCATCTGAAGGTGCGTGCGCCGCCTATTACTCTTATCAACGTCATAAAGTAAAATAACGACAGGTAAAACAATGAATAAAAATAATTTTAAAAACGAATTTTTAAATTGTCCACTTCCAATTAACACTCATAAAACAATTCAACTATCTCATGGCAGTGGTGGAAAATTAACTCAGGAATTAATTTCAAAAATTTTCGTTCCGGTATTTAACAATGAATTTTTAAACAAACAAGATGACCAAGCTGTCCTGAATATTAATAATCAAAAACTTGCATTTACTACCGATTCATTTGTCGTTGACCCTATCTTTTTCCCGGGAGGAGATATCGGAGATCTGGCGGTTAACGGCACCATCAATGATATTTGCACCTGTGGAGCAAAACCTCTTTTCCTAAGTGTAGGCATGATCCTCGAAGAAGGTTTTCCGATTGAAGATTTAAATAAAATTACTATATCGATGCAAAAAGCGGCAATAAAAGCAAATGTCCAAATTGTTACCGGAGATACAAAAGTTGTCGATAAAGGCAAAGGGGATAAAATATTTATCAATACTTCTGGAATTGGTATAATCGAAAATGATTATGACATCTCATCACGAAATTTACAAGACGGCGATAAAATTATTATCAATGGCACTATTGCCGATCATGGTATTACTATTTTATCACAGCGTGAGGGGCTAACATTTGAATCTGATATTATTAGTGACACCGCTTCGTTGAATAATCTGGTTGAGTCAATTTTGGAATGCGGCGGAAATTCTGTTCATGCTATGCGTGACCCCTCTCGTGGAGGAGTTGCGGCAACTCTTAATGAGTTTGCATCTAATTCAAAAACATCTATAACCATCGACCAATCATCTTTGCCTGTGAATCCAGCTGTTATTGGTGCGGCTGAATTACTTGGTATTGATCCCTTATATATTGCTAATGAAGGAAAAATTGTAATTGCAGTTGCTTCTGATAAAGCTGATAAAATATTGGAAGTTATGAAAAAACATCCCGATGGAAAAAATGCCGCTATAATTGGCTCAGTAAATAAAAAGAAAGCGGGGCTGGTTACTGTAAAAACTTTACTGGGGAGTGAACGGATTTTGGATATGCCTGTTGGTGAACAATTACCGAGAATCTGTTAGCCCCAAAAAGCATAACTGCTAAAAGAGTTTCACCCTATTTTCTATTATGGAAAAAACGTATTGTGGTATCCTAAATTTTGTCATTCGCGACTCGAGGATTTGTTGATAAACCATAATTCCTGCCATTGCGAAAGGGACACCGTAGGCAAC
>JAYENH010000809.1:0-1836 GCA_034721995.1 Bacteroidota bacterium | reverse complement strand
GTTTATTCTCCATGTATCGATCTGACCGGCATATCGATACCGACCCTCAGTTTTTGGTATCATACTTTTGGCTCTGATATAAATTGCCTGTATGTTGATGTTTACGATGGAAGTCAATGGACCGATGCTGTTTATCAGATTTCTGGCTCTGTGCAAACAAGTTATACTGATGCCTGGGAAAATGCAACAGTAGATCTTTCCGGTATTGTTTCAAATAGTATGATTATTCGTTTCAGGGCTGTGCGCGGCGATGGCTACAGTGGCGATATTGCGATTGATGATGTTTCGGTTGGAGGGTTTACGAGTATTCCTGATGTTGATTTTTCTTCTGATTTTACCGATGTCTGTGCGGGTTATTCTGTTTCATTTAATGAAGAAACTTGTTGCGGTGCAAATAGTTGGAACTGGCAATTCACAGGTGGTGTCCCGGGTACATCAAATATTCCTAATCCTGTAATCAACTATAATATCACGGGCATTTATCCGGTATCCTTAACATCTGCTAACGTTTATGGATCGAACAGTCTCACTGAACCGGCATATATAAATGTTCAGAATCTCAACATTACTCCCGTATCTGAAGATTTCGAAAGCTTTACAGTTGGAGCACCGGGAACTTTTATCAACGATTGGACAACATGGGAAAATGCAACTTTCGAGTGGAGGGTGAGAACGGGCAACACTCCATCGTACGACACAGGCCCGATTGGCGATCACACAAGCAATGGCACAACTGGAAAATATTTATACACCGAATCGTCGTATTGTAGCACAGGGGAAAAAGCGCATTTGTTTTCCCCATGCTTTGCGTTGGACGCTGCTTCTATCGATTCGCTAAGTTTTTGGTATCACATGTACGGGGCCAACATCGACACATTGCATTTGGATATTTACGATGGGGCTGCATGGCACGAGGATGTATTTTTCCTTGCCGGGCAACAACAAATTTCTGATTCCGCCGCATGGCTTCAGGCAAATATCGATTTGTCGGTTTTTGCAGGAAGTACAATAAAAATACGTTTCAGGGCTGTTCGCGGGTCCGGTTGGCATGGCGATATTGCAATCGACGATGTTTATATCAGCACTTATGCAGTGCCTTATATTTATTGTAATATTGATACTCTTGATTTTGGAATAGTAAATATTTCAAATAACCTGTTTTTACAAACAACTATTTATAACGGTGGCCTGGTCAATGTTGACATTACAAACATAATTACCTCCGGCGATTTTCAGATAGTTGGAAATACAACTGCTAATATTGCAACCAGCGGCTTTCTTTCATTAGTTTTAGATTTCACCCCTACTTTTCAGGGCAACCATCTCGACAGTGTTTTAATTTGTTCGGCCAACGATACCATTAAAATAATGCTTACGGGAGAAGGCGACCTGGCGACAGGAATTATAGATGAATCTGCAAGTAACATAGTTCAACTTTACCCAAACCCGGCAGGCTCAACACTGTTTTATAATAATGAATCAGGTAAAAGCGGGGAGCTGCGTTTCTTTGATATGCTTGGCAAAGAGCTAATGAAATCAGAAATAAAAGGAAAAGGTGAGATCGATATTAGTAATTTGCAACAAGGCGTATACCTTGTTCATGCAAATTTAATGGGGATTGAGGAGTTTTTTGTTTACAGGATAGTTGTAATGGATTAATTGCAAATATTGCGTAGCTCTATTACAATACAAACAAAATTATTTCAACAAAAACGTTTTTTAAATTGAGCCTCTAAATTAATTATTATGAAAAACACAATTACAATTTTTACAATGGCAATTGCCATAATGTGCATTAGTACAAAGCTGCAAGCACAAGACCCACAATTTGAATGG
>JAYENH010000808.1:0-8246 GCA_034721995.1 Bacteroidota bacterium | reverse complement strand
AATATTCACCCTCTCAATTGTTATTGACATATATCTGCAAAACTATAGCAAGAAAACATCATCCAATAGCACAATTAGTTCTATTGCAAGCAATTTTGGTTCGGGAAAATATTCCATTAAGTAAAAGAAAGCAACAACGGGTTATTGCTACACCAATTCGGAAGGCATTATTCCATATTTTTTGCGGAAGCATTTTGCATAATAGGAAGGGCTGTTAAATCCTGATTCGAAAGCTACTTCAGATACATTACCTTCTTGTTTTTGCAATAGTTGCAATGATTTCCTTAACCTGAAATGCAGTAAAAAAACACTGGGTGATTTCCCGGTTAACCGAATCATCTCCCGGTAAAGTTTTGATTTACTGATACCAACATTCTTCCCGAAATCATCCACTTTCAATTCAGCATTTTTCCACTCTCTTTCAGTAAACTCCATTAAACTATTGAGGAATTTTTCTTCCATTGGTGTTAGTATATGTAATTGGGTTCCGTTCATAAATTCACCATAATTTTCACTCTCAAATAAATGCTGTACTTCAGCTGAAACAACAACCTCAGCAATGGAAATAAAACACATTCGTTGAGCCAACTTTATGGTATCTTCAAAAATTGATTCTTTATCGGTTACCGGAATACCGGCATGCAATCCGATTTGTAATTCCGTAAAATTAATTTGATTTTGAGTTCTGAAAATCCTGTAAGTTTCATGAATCTTTAAAGCACATGAAACTGCTTCCGTTACTGTTCGAAATGAAATTAGAAACCCCTCCTTGTTTTGCTGAACAATATTTCCATTAAACGAATTCAGAATTGAAATGATCTGTTTGTAATATTGTTGCAGCTTTGAAAAAATACCAAAAGGATTGGATTGTTTAAAAGAGTGAGTCTCAATTGTAACCATCATAATTGTCCTGAAAGCCGGATCGTTGATGATATTTAATTTGGTGTCCTGTGCTCTTTCCGGATCTTCAATTCTGCCTAAAAATGATTCAACAATTGCAGCATCAACTTCAATGATTTGATGAGGCACTTCACCATGCGCATTTTCATGCATCTCAATGATGGCATTTTTATTGGGTGCTTCCACCAAACAAAAAGCTGTTTTCCGTACATCATCGAACCAGTATGTTATTCCCCGGCAATCATATTTGTGCTGAATTTTTAAATCTTCCTGATGTAGTTGTGCAACAATTTCTGCAGTAACAGCTTCAGTAACATCGTGACGATCCATAAATATTGGCATGTCATTTTCATTAATAAGTAAATTGACCCTTAAGGCATCTTGTGCATTGTAATAAACAATGACTTTCGTTGATTGTTTAATTCGCACATAACTGTTTGGCTATGCGTAGTTTGGGGTTTTGAAACGATTGATTTTCAAAACCGCACGGAGCCAATTCGTTTATTCAATATTTCAAATTTTCCGTCAATTGTCGGAGACGAGTTGGCGGTGTTGCAAAAACGAACTACAGTTGAATTACCTACTGAAACCCGCAATACAATTTCATTTTGTTATGGGCTGGCTATTTTACTATTACAAACTCTCTAAAATTATTTCTATCAATTATTTTTGTTTCTGCATTATATGTTTTGATAAATGTTTCAGATAATTTTATTTTAGATTTTAACTTCCATTTAAATTCAAATCCAAAGATTTCACCATCCTTTTCTTCTACAAAATCTATTTCTTGCTGTTGTTTTGTTCTCCAAAAATACATTCTTGCAAACGTATCTTTATAAGTGTTTTGTTTTACCCTTTCTGATATTAAGAAATTTTCCCAAAGAGACCCAACATCCATTCTTAATTTAAGTTGATTGAAATTTCCTATAATCATATTTCTAATACCATTATCGTAAAAGTATACTTTTTTATTTCGTTTTATTTCGTTTCTTAAATTTCTGCTGAAACTGTTTAATCTAAAAACTATATATCCCTTTTCAAGAATATCAATGTATTTTTGAATTGTAATTTTATTTACACCTACTGTCTGCGCAAGTTCATTATAGTTAACTTCACTTCCAACTTGTAAAGCAAGTGCTAACAACAGATTGTCAAGTATTTCTGGTTTCCTTATTTCTGAAAATGACAATATATCTCTATATAAATAACTACTTGCCAAATTTTTCAATACCTCTCTTTCTTTTCCCTGATTATTTAAAACTTCAGGATAAAATCCATACAATAAACGATTTTCAATTTGCTGTTCAGATTTAATAAACCCTTCTTTCTTTTCAAATTCTTCCCACGATATAGGAAATAATTCATATTCCCACTTTCTGCCCGTTAATGGCTCATTTAGTTTATTTCCTAAATCAAATGAAGAAGAACCTGAAACAAATAATTGAACATCTTTGAACTGGTCTGTAATAATTTTCGAAGTCAATCCTATTCCTTCAATTCGCTGTGCTTCATCTATAAATACTATTTTGTAATCTCCAAGAAAAGTTCTTATTTGTTCTGTATTTGGACTTGATAAAAGTTGCCTGATAGTCGGGTCATCTGCATCAAAAAATAAGTAGTCTTTCTCTTTTAATAATTTCCTAACTAAAGTAGTCTTTCCCACCTGTCTTGCTCCAACAATTATAATTGCCTTTCCGCTTCCAATTTTTCCTTTTACAATATTTTCGAGTATTCTTTGATACATTTTCTATTTTATGACAAAGATAATTCAAATTATCGTAATATCCAGAAGTTATAACTATTAGTCATTACAATATCCTTTTAGCTTGTGCAGAACGGTGGCAATATGAAAATGTTGGGCATTTTGAAACACCAAACTTTCAATTTACTACACTGTTTATTTAATGCTATAATGCTCATATTTAGTACTTCACCCGCCATAAACTATATACATTGTTACAGGCTGGGCTTTCTTTATTTTAATCATTTCATTACAGTCTTTGCTGCCAAATTATTTTCCTGAATTATCAAAGATTTTAATACTTCAACTTCAGCAGTCAGTTTGTCAATTTGTTTAACTTTACTTTCCAACTCATCAACTCTATTACTCAGTTCCTGAATAGCACCAATACCGGTAGAAAAAATATAATCGTAATTCACTACCCGAAAATCATCTACCTTTTTGCCATATACGAAAATACTTTCAGGTTCTTCGGTCATGGAGACAGAAAAACTATTGTCAGAGACTATTTCTAAAACTTCTTTATCCACTTGCCCCATTGGTGTAATTAACCTAATCAGGTCCCCTTGCGATAGATGATGGGTTTTTGGCAGCTCGATGGTTACAATATTTTCTGTTTTGGTCAGATTATTGGCAAGGGTAAATACATCAGGAATAAAATCGCTGTGGATATTTACGGCTTCCGGGATAAATTGCTCTACTTCCTGTGCAATAAAACCTTTTTGTAAAGTATTGCCTTTTCCAATACTGTCGATATAGTTGTATTCACTTACTTTAAGATTAACTATTTTCTGTAAATCAGATATGTTGTTACTCACTTTTATATTGGTTTTAATACGGCGGTCGGAAACAGCATTAAATTCGGTTGCCATAATCCTGTGTGAGGCTTTTATTGAATAACCGTTGGATTGCGGACCTGTAGTACCCGTTTGTCCACTAGAGTTCAAATACCCATAAGTTGCAGTAAGTGAAGCTGAACCATTTACTTCGAGCGGGCAAGAAGGGGTAGTTGTTCCAATACCTACATTGCCTGAATTCCTGTAAACATTTCCACTGTTTTCTGTCCATAAAACAGTGTTATCATCGTTGGACCAACTAATATTTCCACTACCATCAGTTTTTAATAACTGTCCATTTGAGCCATCTGCTGAAGGCAAGGTATAAGCTCCAATTTTTACTGCTCCGTCCACTTCAAGTTTTTGGGATGGTGAAGTTGTGCCAATGCCAACATTGCCTGAATTTCTGTAAACATCTCCACTGTTTTCTGTCCATAAAACAGTGTTATCATCGTTGGACCAACTAATATTTCCACTACCATCAGTTTTTAATAACTGTCCATTTGAGCCATCTGCTGAAGGTAACGTATAAGCCCCAATTTTTACTGCTCCGTCCACTTCAAGTTTTTGGGATGGTGAAGTTGTGCCGATGCCAACATTGCCATCGTCTTTCACTATAAATGAAACAGGATAATTATCTATTGATGCTAAATAGGTTTTAAACCTTGTGTCATTCCAAGAACTAGTGGTAAGATCATAATGACAAATCCCACCTGTATATGCTCCACCCTTAAAATCAGCCGTCCAAATTGTTCCAAACACGAGTGCAAATGTATATTGTTGCGAACTTGAAATGGATATAGGTGTTGGAAATGTAAAACTTACATACTCCCAACCGGAATTATTTCTGCTTACAGAATTTGATGTGCCAAGTAATGTGCCTCCCGTTCCCTCTCCTGAGTATATTTTCATTGTAAAAGTACCTACGGAAGTTCCTGCATCCCACAATTCTATTTTTGATAAATAACCGCTTGCACCTGCGGTAAAGGATTGCCAAAGCGAGCTTGTTACATCTAATGAAGAGGAACCTGCTGTCTGTTGCTGGTCGAGAGTTTCGTTTTCAAAAGTTAGCGGTTGATGAACATGAAATATACCAGAAGGCGAATCAGTGCCAATACCCACATTACCGCTTACGGCACTGTACATATTGTTTCCACTAACAGTCCAATCATTGTCATTTCCGCCTTGAATTGCAGTCCACGAACTTCCATCATAATAATAAAAACCCGGTGTGTTGTCGGTTTGGTATATCATTAAACCAGTTGGTGAGCCAGTTAAATCAATGTTGCCCCTTTCGGACAAAGTCATGCGGGGTATTAGTAAACCATGGGAACTGGAGCTTACATCCAACATGGAAGATGCATCAGCGTTGTTACCATTTGAATTAATACTTACCTGTGCATGCACAGCATTACTTAGGCTTATTGCAAGCGTTAAGATGATTACAAAAGTGTAATTGATTTTTTTCATTTTTCTATATTTAAAATGTTAATAATCACTGAATCTATTGTTTCAATACTTTCAATTTATATTCTACTATTTCGCTCTTTCAGCCTTGCAGGTAACGTTAAGTATATGAAAAGTAAGCGATTTCGAAGCACAAATCTGTCTGCGAAAAAGAAAGGTGAAACGGGCTGCAAACCTTGATGCTACTGCAATCTCGCTTATTTTTTATATACATTGTTGGCATTTCGTTGTTTATTTTTCAATACTTTTTGTTTCATCATTATCTCGTTTTCCTAATCCTTTTGCATTCAATGGACTTATTATACTTTCTCCTAATTCTTTCTCAATATTTTTTCTTGTCTTTCCAGCCACATTACCACCTTTTTTTGCTATTTTCTTGTTTTCGATAAATGTTCCTGGCTTTTGTTTTTTTGATAATTCGGTTGTTGTCGTTTCTGCTAACATATTTAAAACTAATTCCAAATTAGTCATATTATCTCGAAGGTTTTCTTTCTTCAAATCTTTTAGATTTCTGTATTGCTTTGTCGTTAAACCAGCCCACGCTTTAGTAATTTCATCAGTTAAGATAGCATATTCCAATCCTTTCTTTACTCCACGTAATTCCCATTCATCAGTCAAGTCTTTTCTAACTTCAATGCTTTTTATCCGTTGATTTACCCAATTTTTAGAATACCCTTTCTTTAAATAGGTTTCCATTGCCCTATCAAATGCTTTTTCCGGGTCTTCTGTCTCTTCAATTCGTTCGTATCCTACTTTTGCTAACCATACTTTAAAAGGTTCGGCTTTCGGTGAGGGAATAGATTGAATTAATCGCAGAAGTTGTTCTGTATCTGCAACATCTGTTTTATAATATTTGCCATCTGACGATTCCATTTTCAGTTGGTTACAATTTGTAACCAACTCGCTTCCTTCTTTCTTGAGTCGGCTTTTTAGAACTTTCCAATAATTATTTGGATTAACACTATCGGTTAGTACACCAATAATATCAACTATTGAAAAAAACCATTTTTCTTGTTCATCATCCCATTGAACCCGCACCCGGTGGTCTTGAAATAATTTTATTGCAGTTTCTTTTGTCATATTTTTATTTTCAAAAAGTCAACTTCAAAATTAATCATTCTTTTTTTTAGTTTGGATATTTATTTGGAAAACGGATTTTTACAATGAATGCCAACGGTGGCAATATGAAAAGTAAGCGATTCCGAAGCACAAATCTTTCTGCGTACAAGAAATGCAAAACGGGCTACAAACCTTGATACTACTACAATCTCGCTTATTTTTTATATACATTGTTGGGCTTTCGTTATTTTATTTTCCATTTTATTTTCTCTAATCTATTAGACAGTATTTTTAATGTTTCTAAGATTTCTGTATTTGTTGGTAATTCACCAAATACTAATTCCTTAAAACTTGTGTTGTAGGTGTTTCTCAATTTTTTCCAAGTAGATTCTGGTTTGTCAAATATTATTGCAGAAACAGGATGGTTTTTTAACCACTTGTTGTTGCTTTTGAAACTAAAAACATCATCGCTTCCTACTTTCTGTATCATTGTATCGAATTCATTAGAATTGAAAAATTCATTTATTTGTTTGTCCTTTAACAAAATATGAATATCATAAATGTGTCGTATTTTATTGTTTAAATCGTCAATCGGATTTTTTGAAAATGAAAATCTAACCAAACTCATTATTTTCTCGCAGATTGTTCTTTTTGTGCTCAAAACCTTAACATCAAACGGATTCATTTCATATTCATCAATGAGTTTTTGTTGTCCTGTTTCATTCATCATTTCATATATCATTGATGAAACCATTCCTTTTTCGTAGGGTTCGTGATTTCCAAGCCAACTTGATTCAATGACAATGAAATTCCTAATTTGACCGAATTTTCCAGTAAATTGTTTCTCATATGGATGTACCGTTTTTCTTATCATTCCCTTTTTGTTGGTAATTCCATCAACTTCGCTTTCTGGAATAATCTGTTCCACACATCTGGAAATTGTTTTGAGTTTTTTCTTTAATTGGTTTCCTGTTTCTTTTGGATTTTTTAATACTACGAGGTCAATATCTTCTGAAAATCTTTTTATTAAGTTGTTGCATTTTGATAATGCAGTTCCACCTTTAAAAATTGTTTCATTACCTATTTCATTTTCAAAAATAACTTTTAGTATTAATGTTACCCAATAATCTTTTTCAATGAATATCTCTTGGATACCTTGTCGCTGCGATGCTACAATTACAGCATCTCTAAACAATTTCCTATTTGTATGAAGTTTCATTTTATTTTCCAATTTTCAATTGTAGGTAAAAACCTTTTTTCAATTCCAAGTGAATATTCTGATAATGGATTTAAACTTTTTTGTAGTTCATCAAGATTATCTTTAATGTTGTTTGCTTCTAATATGGCACTAAGTAATGCTCTGGTTCTTGGTGGATATTGTAAACTGTATTTTACAATTTTTTTAACTTCTCCTTTTTTTAAATTTTTTATAATATTTGATAAAACTGTTATCCCGTTTTCTGTGTTTAAATCAGGTATTTTCTTGAAATCTTTAATGGCATCCAATATTTCAAGATACTGGAAATTTTTATTTGTAACATCTACATAACTTTTTGCAGGTATTGCCTTAATATTGGACTTATTTATTTTAATTTCTTTTCCCTTGCTTGCTATTTTTATAATTTGCGGTATCTGGGTTGTCAACCCTAATTTGTTATAAAGGAAAGTGCCTGTTATATACGCAATTCGCTTTCCGTTTTTAAACAAATATGGTTTTAATATTTCTTCATTATTTGGTAATAATTCTCCAAAAACTGTTTGTTTTGGTTTGAAAAAAATTCCTGGCGATATTCGTCTGATTAGACCTTTTTTTATCAAGCGTTCAATTGATTTTGCTGCTGTTTGATATTCACTATTATCAATAGATAATTGCCGATAAGTGAAAGTTTCTCCTTCTTTGATAGAGTTTATTTCTTCTTCTATTTTCTTTGAAAGATTCATTTTGCAAAGATAGTGTTTTTATAGAATATGTCAAGTATATATCCTATTATACTTGACATATTTGTCGTTTTTATAATGAAGCCCAACGCTCGATGTATGGTTTCGTAGCGGACTTCAAAGCAAGATAGTTCAAATTACGCAATGAGCCAAATTTGCCACCATTAAAAAAGTAGTCAAATCGGCAGATTTGGCGGAGCCCAATAAAAGCTACACCGCCTAAATTTACTACTAAACCGCTATGAACTATACATTTTGTTGGCATTAGTTTTTATTGTCTATTTGAAATTTTTCCACCATTTTTC
>JAYENH010000807.1:0-1838 GCA_034721995.1 Bacteroidota bacterium | reverse complement strand
AAGCATCGCCCCACAAAGCCAGGATGTCGATTACCTGTTTTGGATTGTTGATACCGAATTTTTTCTTCACTTCTTCTACTCCTAAAATATCGGCTTTGTTGCCCGATCGTGCTGGTTTGTACATTTGTACATTTTCCGAAACCAGTTGGGCAAAATCTTTATCGGGGGTCATCATAAAAACATCGAAACCTTCCTCTCCGGCTTTTTTTGCCATGGTGCCAATTACATCGTCGGCCTCGAAACCCACTACCTCAATTGATTCGATATTAAAACCTTCGATAATTTTTTTTATGTATGGAATAGAAATCTTTATGTCTTCGGGTGTAGCTTCGCGATTTGCTTTGTATTCCTTGAACATTTTGTGTCTGAAAGTTGGCCCCGGGGGATCGAATACAACTGCAATGTGACTGGGTTTTTCATCCTGAAGTACCTGTTCGAGAGTATTTGTAAAACCAAAAATGGCCGAAGTATTTAACCCTTTCGAGTTTATGCGGGGCATTCTTATAAATGCAAAATAGCTGCGATATATAAGTGCGTAAGCATCAAGTAAAAAAAGCTTTTTAGGAGTTTTCATAATTATTTGTTTTTGGTTTGGCTAATTAACAAAAAAACCAGCTTAAAAAGCTGGTTCAAAAATTCTTCCTGTGATTATTGAAAATCGTTGAAGCTTGTTTGTGTTGAGCATTAGTCGGTTAATCGGTTGTGCAATGGCTAACACATGTTACAATATTACCCATGTCGGGATGCTTTAAATAATAATATGTGTTTTTGCCTTCGCGCTTCGAGGCAAGTACCCCCTTATCTTTTAAAATACCAAGATGATGCGATGTTGTTGATTGCTCAATACCAAGAAATTCGTGGATTTCGGTAACCGTAAGTTTTTTACCTTCTTCTAAAAAACCGAGTATTGCAATCCGCATTGGGTGGGCAATTGCCTTCAACATATTTGCTGCCTGATCGAGTTGACTTATGCTTAAATCTGATAATTTCATTTAGTTTCAAATTAAGTTATATTAACAAATGCAAATATATAAATATGTTGGATTAATAATTAATGACTATTGTCATGCAAGGGTTTTTTTTCTCCTTAGAATATATCATTCCTGTCGAACACCTTGCTGCTTTATTAATTCTTTGTAATCACGGTTTTACTATTGCATTCAAATTAATTTCAAATTAATTTAAAATTACTGTACACTGGCACTATTCTTTCCATCTGTTTCAAAGTCAAACCACAGTTCCTCAATTTGATTAAAATAGTCAGCATAAAATCTATGAATATCATCAAGATTTTTCTATTGCTTTTCATTCATTATTAAATGTGGTTGTAATAATCTTAACAATGATATAAGGGCTATAATAACACAAGCAATTAAGGGCATATATTGCTAAACTTTCCATCCCATTATTCCTGCTGATGAAAAAGCCAAAACTCCAATATTGAAAACTCTAAGAACAAGCCGTTGTTGGTCTGAATGCAAAGTTGCAAATTCAATATTGTGTTTTGCCTGTGTCAATTCTGTCCATATTCTATTTCTCATATTATATATCCTAATTCTTTCCTCTATTTAATCTCCTTTCAGATAACTTCTTCCAAATACTATCTGCCAATTCAATTTCGGAATCAGTAAGCCCAAAATTTTCTTTTAATATCTTTTCATTCGTGATTTTTAATAATTCAGAAATATCCTTTTTCTCCCTAATCATTTTATTGATTAGTGGTAATAATTCAGCATTGTTTTTATTGTAAGGCAAAAGAATTCTTTCTACTTCATTTGGCATTAATTCCAAAACTCCGCCACCGTGACTTCTTCCACAAATTTCGGAGAATGCAAAAG
>JAYENH010000806.1:0-8254 GCA_034721995.1 Bacteroidota bacterium | reverse complement strand
GTGATTAAGGATAATATTGATTCCGATAACGACTGGCAACAATTCAAGCTTCATTTCGAAGAAGTGCACATTGGTTTTTTCGACAATTTGAAGACGAACTATCCGGGGCTTACACAAAATGAATTGAAATTATGCGCCTACCTCAGGATAAATTTAAGCTCGAAAGAAATTGCACAAATGCTCCATAACACCTCAGATACAATAAATAAAAGCCGGTATCGCCTACGCAAAAAACTAAATTTAAGCAACGAGGATGATTTGATTGAATTTATCCGAAATGTGTAACAGTCTTCAGTCGGCAGTCTTCAGTCGACAGTCAGAAATAGGCAATCGATAATATCGAAATAAAACCTTACCGACTATCGAAAAAAATGAAACATGAAACATCCATGGCAATAAATTTTGGCACACAGGAGTATGATTAATTTTTCGTGTTTTCGTGTTTTCGTGTTTTCGTGTTTTCGTGTTTTCGTGTTTTCGTGTTTTCGTGTTTTCGTGTTTTCGTGTTTTCGTGTTTTCGTGTTTTCGTGGTAAATTTAAACATATAAAAAACTACAACAAAATGTTAATGGTGAAAGAATTGTCGACAAAACGGTATCGTCTTGCTCCGATTTATCCACCGAAACCTGTAGGCGGACTACCGACTGCCAACTATCAATTACAGAGTCGACAGTTTAACCAATAATATTCATCATCATACTTTTTGCTTCGTTTATAGCCGATATGTTTGGTTTCAATTCTAAATCGATGGACATATAGTTGGTAAACATTGGGTATAACAAGTCGTACAGCCTTTGGGACTGTACCTGGATTTTTTTTGGTTTTGCCGTGTGATTAATTAACTGATTTAATAGAGACTGGGGTATATTAGATAGCATCTCGATATAGCCATCTTTTGGTGTTAGCATCTCATAGCCCATAATCATTTCACTTTCTTTATCCAATAAAAGAAGCAAATAAGGGAAATATGGCTTTTGGCCGGGCTCATTAACTGGATTTGGAAACATAAAGAAATCAGCAACAAATATGTTTTTGCTTGCAGGTTTGTTGTTAAAACTGTCAACACTTAATTGGCTTATCTTGAATTCAATTGGTTTGTCAGCAAGCTTTACAAGTCGATAAGTATCTGTCCATGTTATTTCATTGTTTTTTAGAGTAGGTTTCCTGATTAAATAATGCTCTTCTCTTTCGGGTTCCGGAGGATAAATTAGCTCCTCATTGTTCTCGAACCGTTTAGCCACATCAATAGTTTGCCGTAATATGTGCAACATTGTTTGGTGGTTGTTAGCCTCTAATGTATAAGGTACAAACCCGGGCGAGTAATGCTTAAATGTTGGCCAGGCAAAACTTCCCCTAAACTTTAAGCCCAGGTTTTTGATAATGGCATAATCTTCATCACCTAAGATGTCGCGATCCTCGAACGAAAGCATAAATTGAGGCATTTCAAGAATTGTTTCGGGCGGCAAATTTTTATAGTTATCGGTAAAATAATGATATTTGCTCAGGCCCTCTTCTCCCAAATAAGCACTTACCGACAGGTGTTCTCCTATTTGCCCCATTATGCTGATATAATTTACTTTACCGGAACCAGGGTCTTCAACTCCAAAAATAGCCGATTCGCCCATCCAATCCCAGGGAGCTAACTTTTTTATTTCAATGGCCAGTTCATATAATTCGGGCCAGTATTCAGTTTTCTTTGCCATTTTGCTTCAGTATTAATTGTTTTTATTCTGATTTCTAATTTTTTTACAATGCTACTAAATTTTCAGGGAAAAAGGTTTCGATTTATGATTTACGATTTACGATTTATGATTTATGATTTACGATTTGTACCGGTAACGAGAGATTTCTTACTTCCGTCCCTTGCAATGGGAAAAACCACCTGTTATAGTCCGCAGGACATAACAGCGTGAAAATAAATCGACATTCTTCATCAATAATCAATCATCAATCATCAATCATTCATAAACCGTCCATCATTTGTCTATATACAATTTTTTGCTTGTCCATCATTTGTCCATATCATTTTCTTGCCATGCCACCCATAATGCTATAATTTTACTGACTCATTATGGAAAGAATTTTTTAAACAATAATTTTAATTATGATCAAGCACATTGATATTACCATCATTGGAGAAATCACAAATATTGGCTTTCGTTTTCAATCAATGATGGCGGCTTATGATCAAAATGTGAAAGGTCTTGTAAAATATCTCGAAAACGGAATAGCCTACATCGAAGCAGAAGGCACATCCCTACAATTGGAAACTTTTATTCAACAATTTAAAAATGCTCCCGGTGCAAAAATAAAAGACATTAAAACTGTACAGGGAAATATCAAGAACTATCAGGATTTTGAAATTATATAGATTGAAAAATATTTGAACATAAATTATTTGTAATTATGAAAAGATTTGTACGAGTAATCAGATTATCGTTAATACTTTTGTTTACATGTGTTTTTTTTAACGAAAGCTATACGCAATGCCCTTACGCTATCGACCAGCAACAGGGCGTTTCTAATATTGGCGTTTATGGCACCAATCAATGGCAATCGTTTATAGCCGGTGGCAGCCAACGAATGGGTTCTATCGACCTGTACTCGAATGCTGCGTATGCATTTAACGGAAACATAACCCTGAGGCTATATTCAGGAACTGGTACCGGAGGTTCACAAATTTACACAAACATCTATTATTTCGACACTGTTCCATCGGGTTGGATAATGTTGGAAATACCATGGGGTTCGGCACCCACACTTAGTTCCGGTTCAAGCTACACCCTGCGTGTTCAAACATCAAACAACCTTTATTTAAGGGCAAGTATCGGCAATACCTACAGCAATGGCCATTATTACTCCAATGTGTATGGCACATATCCGGGCTGGGACCTTATGTTCCGAAACACCTGGGGCGACAAGGTAAGCATTGTACACAATTTGCTGGGCGATACGGAATATTGCGAGAATGGCCCTTATGCCGCAGTGTGGATGGACGATACCGAAACAGGCATAAACTATAAACTGTACAGGGATGGTGTTTTCGTTCAAACCAGTTCGGGGTCAGGTTATTCTAAAAATTTTAGCCCTCAAAGCACCGAAGGGAACTATACTGTAATAGCACAAAATCCATTTACAACATGTACCTACGATATGCAGGGAGACATCGACATAGTTGAAATACTTCGCCCTGTTGTCGGAGCAGGGGCCGATGATACCTTATGTGGTTACCAATATACACTGCAAGGTACATTGGCAGAAAATTACAGCTCGATAAACTGGACAAGTACGGGGTCAGGAACATTCGACAATAGCAGTTCATTAACTCCGACTTATACTGCTACCGATGCCGACCTTATGGACCGATGGGTAGAACTCATCCTTACGGCACAACCCAATTCCCCTTGCCTAAATGCAGAGTCGGATACAATGCTGTTAAGGGTTTTCGAAAGGGCCGATGCCGGAATTAACGATACAATTTGCAAAGGGACAGATTTTTTGCTGAATGGCAGTTTTTACGGAGATGTCCCCCTTCACGATACAATGTGCATTGCCAATTGCGACATGCCGCAATATTGTTTATCAAACAGCATTAATGCCTGGTATATCAACATATATAGTATTACTGTTGATGACTCTATGATAGTTCCATCGCTATGGTATCCTTTAGGTTTTCTCGGATTGACCGATTCGGTGTACACCACCATAATCCGTGATTCGATTTTTGAATTGAAGATAAGTACTGGAAATTATTATCAATTCCCCGAAAACATAAGTGCTTTTTTCGACTGGAACAGGGATGGCGATTTCGAAGATGAAGATGAAACTGTTGGATACAATTCGTTTAACAAACAGTACAATACTTTTGCTGCCGATATTTTAGTGCCTCCCGGTGCTATTTTGGGCGAAATCAACATGCGGATTATTTACACAGTTGATTCGGTAATTAACCCATGCGGCACATATTACATTGGGCAAACTGTTGATGTTAAAATAAATGTAATGGCAAAAGCCCCCGATTACGATATCTGGTTCGACTGGACAGGCCCGAATGCTTTTACCTCTACACAACAGCGCCCGATTTTACAAGATGTGTCGATTTACGAAGCAGGAAACTACCATTTGGAAATGACAAACCAATTTGGATGTGTTTCAACTGCCGACATCGACCTTACCATTTTGCCAAAAGACACTATTACACCTGATACAAGTATTTGTTTTGGCGATACTGTATTGCTCACACTTACCGGACCCGATGCCTATATGCAAACTTACAGTTTCGAGTGGAGCACCGGTTCGACCAACGACTCGATTATTGTTTCCCCTTTGGTTACTACAACTTACTACGTTACCGTAACCGGCACAACATGCACGGTTGTCGATGAAGTTGTTGTTACTGTTCATCCATTGCCGGTTGTCGACCTCGGCAACGACACCTCCCTGTGCCGGTGGACCCTTATAGAAATTGACACCAACTATGTGAGTTATGACTGGAACAATGGCATGACAGATACTTACTTCTTCGACCTTGATACTGCCGGAAGCTACCATGTAGTGGTTGTAGATACAAACACTTGTACCAATACTTCCGACACAGTAAATATTTCGGTACTTGAAACACCTGCAAGTTTTACCGGTTTGGCAAACAATTATTTAACAAATGCCTCGCCGGCAACTTTAACGGGAAGCCCAACAGGGGGTACTTTTAGTGGTAGCGGAATAAGTGGTAATACATTTACACCGGTTAATGCAGGTTTGGGCATTCACGACATTACTTATACTTATGTTGATGCAACACCATGCTCGAATACCGAAACCCAAAACACACAGGTATATGCAAACGACCTCAGCATGATTTCTATATTGTCGCCCGAAACCGGATACCTTACGGCAGCCGAAACAGTTACTGTTCAAATAAAAAACAGGGGATTAAATTCTGTTGACAATATGATAGTTTCTTTTCAGGCAGCAGCTACCGGAATTAATATTTCCGAATCAGTAAGCCAAAGTATTGCCCCTGACGATACATTAACCTACACCTTTTTGCAAACTGTTGATATGTCGACCGAGGAGGAGTACTTCTGCACAGCATCGGTTACCACGCCCGGCGATGAAATTGCAAGCAACGATTCGCTCAATGTATCAATCACAAATTATGTTGGGTCGAACTGCATGAATCCTTTCATGTACACATTTACCAGCAATAACATACCAACTATAAACGACAGTATAACTGCTATAAATTGGTACAAATTCACCTTAGACAGTGCATACATAAACTTTAGTTTTGCATTTACGCCTAACCCTGCCTGGGCAAATATGGATGTTGATATTTGGGAAGATTGCAGCCTCAACAACGAAATTATCCCCGACAATTCAACTATTCTACCTGCAAGTATTACTCTCAACTTCGATACAATTTGGCAGGGAACTTATATTGTTCGGGTAACCGGAAGTGGCGATTATTCGCTCGATGTAACCGGGTACAATGGCATTTATGGATGTACCAACCCCAATAGCCCAAGCTATAACCCGGCTGCCGATTTCGACGATGGAAGTTGCCAGAATATTAGTTATGATTGTGGTGTAAACCCGCTTCCTCCATTTAACCCAATCCCGGCACAGATAAGCACTGATATTAATTGGAACACCGACTCCATTATTATTAACTGCGATGTGGACATATTAGACGGGGTAACGGTAACAGTGGCACCCGGTACGGTAGTCCTGTTCAATACAAGCGCAAAGATAAATGTTGAAGGCACATTTGTAGCAATAGGTAACATGCTCGATTCAATAATTTTTAAAGCTGATAACCAATTTATGGGATGTCAGTTTGTTTTTGACAATGGCCCGGTTCCGGGTGCGGCAGGAGCAATGAGCAATAATGATACCTCACGCTTTGAGTATTGCATCTTTACTAAAAACAGAGTTGATGACCTTTTGATAAGGATTGATAACTTTTCGAGGCTTGTAATCAGAAATAATCATTTTACAGAAAATATCGTTTCTACCTACACTACAGGTAACCATGGATTGATATTGTGTGAAAATTCTTCTCAGCCTATAATCTCAACTAATTTATTCAATCTAAATCTTCTTCAATGTTTTCCTTCAGACATTGGAGGGATAATCGTATGTGAGAATTCCGACCCCCTAATAGCATATAACAATCTTACGTTCAATTCAGTGCACAGCAATCTTGCAGGTGTTATTGTTTGCCTAAACAGTTCGGATCCTGAAATAACAAGAAACCACATTATAGCTAATCTAAATGCAGGTGATGGTGCCGGCGCAATTCTCTGCCTGACTAATTCGAATCCCAATGTGAGCCAGAACCTGGTAATGGAGAATCTAATTGGTTCTGATATTGTTGGAGGGGCAATATTTTGTTTTGATGCCTCGGGCATATTTACCGAGAATATTGTTAGTCACAACTTAGGGCAGCTTGGAGGCGGATTTTGTTGTGTTGCTTCAGAAGTAGAAATAGATAATAACATCATACAATTTAACATAGCCGCAGCAATTAATACTACAGGTGGAAATGGAGGTGGTATTGGCATCTACGATGGATCGCATGTAATTATCAGTAATTGTTTGATACATGCTAACAAAGCCCTGCTGGATAACACGAGTAGTCAAAGTTCGGGAATGGGTGGCGGAATATATATTAATGATTCAGAAATAGACATGTACAATAATGTCATCAGTTTTAACGATGGTATTATGGGTGGTGGCATCGCTGCCAGCGATTCGGCACGGGTTAATTGCACCAACAATACAATCTGCAATAACTTTTCCTATGGGGGCGGTGCTATGCTATGTGTTGAGGCCAATACAACTTTTACCAATACTATTATTTACTACAACCACTCACTACTAGATGGGCAAATATATATTTTGGATACTACTATAAACGAGATTAACCTGGTGCATTGTAATATCGAAGGTGGGCAAAATGGTATCGTAAATCCAAGCGGTGTTTTTTATGCAAATACATATCAAAACAATATAGATATTGCACCTTATTTTGTTGATGAAACTGCGTTCAATTTCGAACTCCAGTTTCAGTCGGCTTGTATAAATGGCGGCACACTCGACACTACCGGGCTTGGCATCCCGCAAAACGATATCTTTGGCACACCACGCATATTGAACGACACAATCGATATTGGGGCTTTCGAGGCTACCAGGATTGGAACTTGCAGCAATATTACCGAAAATACAGTTTGGAATGCTGATACCGTTTGTGTAGCCTGCGACATAATGGTAAGAGACAGTGCCACTTTGACTATTGATCCGGGAACTGTTGTTGAGTTTCTTGGTTCGTACAAAATTGATGTACAGGGAAGGCTACTCGCTGTGGGAACCGAATCGGATTCAATTTTATTTACTGTTGCTGATACTACCGACTTCCACGATTTCGGACTTAAAGACGGTGGATGGCAGGGCTTACAATTCGATAACGGCCCACTTGGTGCTTATGGAGATATGGATGATAATGATAGTTCTATCATAAGTTATTGCAAGATAAATTATGCGAAAAAAGTAAACAATTATATCAATGGTTTTTCATACCTGGTTGATGAATTATTGACGTATAACACCTATGGTATCGATACTTTTGATATGGGTTTTATCTGGAATCTCGACACGGCTTTCGATAAAGGAGGGGCTATTTATGTGAACAATCTATCGAAATTAAAAATTTCTAATTCTGATATCAGCAATAATAAAGCTTACATGGGAGGGAGTGTTTATTGCGAGAACAATGCTTCGCCAATAATTACCAATACCAGGATATGCAACAACGAAGCAAAAACTTATGGTGGCGGTGTTTTCATAACAGGCTCATCGCCAAAAATCACAAATTCCATTATTTGCAACAACTCGGCACTTGAACAAACCGGCGGCGGGATTTCGTGTTATTTCTCAATGCCTGAATTTACAAATCTGACGGTAAGTAATAATTCTGGCTTATATCAGGCAGGAGTTGTTTTTATGGGTTCTGCACCTATTATCAAGAACTCAATTTTCTGGGGTAATTCAAATATAGATTCTGATTTTCCTGTTTTTCAAAACGATTCAATACAAACTGACACAATCTTAATTGATTCAGTCCTGAATATCAGTTATTCCAATATTCAAGGATTTTCGGGCGGTATCGAAAATATCAGCTCCCCGCCATTATTTATTTCTCCAAGCTCAGGCACAGGTTCCGGCTACGATGCACTTTCGGCCAATTGGTCTCTCT
>JAYENH010000805.1:0-1842 GCA_034721995.1 Bacteroidota bacterium | reverse complement strand
GGTGCTTTCTATGGTGCTTTCTGTATCAGTTGTCATAATGGTACAGCTCCTCCAGTTGGAACTGCCAGTTCAGGTGGCGTTGCATCAGGAGACCCTTTTGATTATGCAGAAGCTACCGCTGATGGTACTGAGACAAAACATCCAACCACTACAACTGCTTCTGCAATTCCTGTAGGTGGTTGCGATGCTTGTCATGATGTTCATGATCCTGCGGGAACTGCTTATGGTTATCTTCTTAAAGAAGACAACGCAAACTCAGCTTATTGTGTTTCATGCCATGATGGTTCTACGGGTCCTGGTGTTGGTGCTACTACTCACTTTACTGGTATTCCGTCAAATACCAGCATGAATTCTGGTCTTACTCCGGCTATGCCGTGGGCAAACCAAATTGATGAAGACGGTGATGATGTAACTACCGGTATTGATTGGCCAACTGCAACAGCAAACAGTATGGTATGTGAATCATGTCATTCAGTTCACCGCCAGGGCTTTACTGGTCTTAATGCTGAATATTTCCTTCGTAATGCAAATGGAACAGGAAATGTTATATGTACAGATTGTCATACTGCTAACTAAGGTAGTTATGCTGATACTGTAAGATAGAGATTTAATATCAAAACAGAGTTTGAGCATTAACGCTTGAACTCTGTTTTTTTAAAGGTTATCTTATTAAAATATATTATGAGTGTGATATTACTGACATTGTTATTGGGACTAATGAATACAGTGGGAGAAAAAGACCAATTTATGGAAATTTTAATTCCACATAAATTCATCAGTACAAATTCTTATAAAACTCATATTGTTGGAAAAACTTCAGCTCCTATAATTGAAGTTTATATTAATAATAAAAAAACATATGAAACAATGGTTAAAGATTCGATTTTTCATCAGCAAATTTTTTATGGCGTCGGCCTTAATGAAGTTAGAATTAAAGCTATTTATAGCGGAATGATTGATTACCCAACTCCAGATGCAATAATTGAGATTTTAGCCGGTCCTGAGATTAAAAGAAAATATAAAAAAATATATAAACCGTATAAATTTCATGATTCAACCCCAAAAGATTTTTGTATTTGCTGTCATGATTGTGATTGTGATAATTTGGAGGAAGCTACTGATAAACAAATATGTTTGACGTGTCACAAAGATTATAGAGAAAATTTTTCTAAACATACTAAAGTTGAAAACAGAACGTGTGTGTTATGTCATCAACTTGATTTGACAACTTTCGAGAGTGCCGATATCGAAGACAACCCTTGTTTTAAGTGTCATGATGATAGGATAGGGTTCTTTACCAGGGAATATGTTCATGGACCGGTTGCCGGAGGAAGCTGTACTATTTGTCATAATCCACATGGTTCAAGATATGAAAAAAGTTTGCAGGCACCGATACAAATTCTTTGCTTTACCTGCCATGAATATATTGAAGATGAGCAATTAAATAAGACCGTTCATGATCCTTTTATGTCAGGTCATTGTGAAAAATGCCATGATCCTCATTCGACCAACAATCGGTGGGTTTTAGTTAAAAATTCTCAGGAAGTATGTATGGGATGTCATAATCCTGATGATAATTTCAAATGGCATTCTCATCCATATAATGTTAAGCCTAAAAAGGATTTGGTGGTTGATCTTGAATTGACATCAAGAGGTCAGCTTGAATGCCTTTCTTGTCATAATCCTCATTCTACAAATTCTGAAACCTTATTGAGGGTCACTGACACAATGACTTGTTTAGGATGTCATATGGACAAAAAATAGAATATGAAGAACTTAAAGCTAATATATTTGTTTTTAATTGTAGCCCTGATTTTTAATATTCAGTGTGGTAAGGCTCCG
>JAYENH010000804.1:0-8269 GCA_034721995.1 Bacteroidota bacterium | reverse complement strand
AAAGGTGGGGTGATGTAAATCGAGTTGAAACGATTTTATTCTTCCTCCCACTTAGTTAAAAGTTGCTTTTCTTTTTACTGAAAGAGAATCACATAAATTTTCTGCACTCCATTTTTTTATCATCTCAACTGTGCATGTATCAATTGCTTGATTTATTTCATTATCTGATAATTTTGATGTTAATGCCGGGATTATTAATGCTAAATCGGTTATCCCATTCATTGGATTCTTGCTAAGTTCATTTTTATATTTTCCAAATGTGGTTTCAATTATATCAGATGAGCATAGCAACGTTTTGTGTTTGCGTGTTATGTATGCTGCGTTTGTGTTGAGGTAATCAATAAACATTTTTTTGAATTGTTTTTGTCTTGTTGTTTTATTACATATTTTTAGACTTTTGCAGCATTGTTTTTTTGTTTTATTGCTTAATCCGTCGTATTTTAGAATCTTAGATAATTCCTCAACAGTTGTGATAATTTGGTTCATTTCTTCAATAAAGAATTTCTTATCATTTACCCATTGTAGCAGTTCTTTTTCTTGTTGGCTTAAATCATTTTTCTCTAATGCTTTTAACACTTTCATACCCCATTTAGTAAGTATGTCGATATTCAAAAATCTTGATTTTGAACGCTGATTTGGGGGGATTATATGGGCATGTTTACTACAACACAATTTAAGTCGCATTTGTCCCATCAAATTTGTAAATTCTTTAAAATCAACATCTTTTTTGTATATCTTTTCCAACATAATAGCTATTGCATGTGTGACATCGTATAAATGAGTTATTTCTGATAAACGTAATCCTTTTTTTATTGTGCTACCACCATCGGTAGTTGCATATATAACATTGCCAACTAATTGTTTGCAGCGGTCTATTTCCTTTGAAATTTCAGTTCCTGTCCATCTTTTTTTTTGATTTTACCACAATTGGTTCCATATCCTCTATTTTCAGCGGTCGGGTAAAATCTATCTGACTTGACCTTATGCCTAAAACGACCAACAGCTTTTCTTGTCCAATACCAATGCTCTCGTCCACAATCAATATCCAGTCATCAGCTTGTACTTTTATTCGGTTTAGACAATAATAACCTACTTTTTTTACCCATAACATACCGGTTGTAAAAGACGGCATGCCACCTTCCAGCTTCAGACGCAAACTAAATATTTCAAAAATACCACACATGCTTCTGAAACTGACAGATGTCTGTGTTTTGGCTAAAACAAATAACTGTATTATTAGCGTACAAAAATGCGAACGCTTAGGTTTATCTTTTTTTACAGCCCGGCTATCTGATTTATCTTTTTTTTTATTGCATCCAATTTGGCTTGCAAGGCATCCTTTTCCCCTTTGTGTTTTAGTGATTTGTCATGCCATAAATCTCTACTAATAATCAATTCTTTAATTCTCTTTTTCAATGCTTTATTTTCAAGCCTACGTTCGATAGCACGAACTTTCCAGTCATTATTTAGCATATTAACTACCTCCGATATTATTTGATTTATAATATTTACAAAGGTATATATTAAATGATAATGGAACGAACTATTTTCTAAACTTATTCCGATTTACATCACCCCAGCTTAAAGGGCTGAAAGCCCACCATGTAAAAGCACAGGGTGCAGCGCAGCGAAACCCTGTGAAAAATGAAATAATATTTATAAAGGGCCCATCGCCTTAAGCGAGACATGTGAAAGCCCGACACATTCTAAGGGCCACTCACGGCGTGTCTCAAAGACACACCGTGAGTTTTATACAAGCGACACCGACGGTTTTCCGTACTATACAAACACTTCTAAAAGGTCAATAGCCAAATCGCCATCGAAAATATTTACAGGGATTTTATCGTCGCCTGCATACATTCCTTTCAGTTGAAATTTTCCTTTCTCGTCCAGAACAAACACATTCACGTTTTCGTCGTTGGGGTTTACAATCCAATACTCGCGAACGCCATGCTCCTGATAAATGTCGAATTTATCTTTTATATCGTGTTTTGAGTTTTTAGCCGAAACTATTTCGATAATAAAATCGGGTGCGCCGAGGCATCCCCTGTCATCTAATTTCGAAAGCTCACATACCACATAAAGGTCGGGCTGTACTACAGTATAAATAGAATTATCATCTTTGCTATTTTTATTTTTTGGAAACCTGACATCGGAAGGGGCTGCAACTCCTTTACATTGTTTATGGGTTAAATAATTCCTTAATATTCCGGAAAAATTAAATGATATTTCCTGATGCCTGAAAGATGGTGATGGAGTCATTATTTTTATAAAACCTTTGTATAGCTCCCGCCTCACATCATCGAACCAGGTAAGATAGTCGGCGTAGGTATATTTTTTATTCAAATCTAAATCAAGTGTTTTCATGTCGTCTTGTTTTGATTATTACAAAAATACAGAAAAAAGGAAAAACAATATTATGGAGTATCTAAATTTCTGAACGGTAATACAATGTAGAACAATTCCCCGTCCTGAAAATTTCATTAGCAACACGGCGAATATCTTCCGAAGAAACAGCCTGATATTTTTCGGCCTCACGGTTTATTAAACCTGCATCGCCCAAAGATTCAAAATAAGCAAGGTTCATCGCCTTATTTAAAACATTCACTTCGGAAAACAGCAAACTACTTTCAACTTTGTTCTTTACTTTTTGAAGCTCATAGTCGCTTACTTTTTTCGACATCAGGTTTTCAACTTCAAGTTTGATGGCATTATCGGCTTGTTCGAGCGAAACCCCTTGCGATGGATTTCCGGTAATGATGATTATGCCCGGGTCTTTATCGCCCGAAATATAGGCATTGATATCGCTGAACAATTGCTTTTCTTTCACCAGCCTGTTGTATAAACGGGCCGATTTCCCATTAGCAAGAATATCTGAAATCAGGTCGATGGCATAATAACCGGGGGATACCCTGCCTCCTATATGCCATGCCTTGTAAATTGCATCGACAGGCACATTGCGTTTAACTTCGAGAAAACGATCAGCTTTTTGTTTTTCCTCAATGGGTAAATTCCTTTTGGGTATGCTGCGATTTGGAATATCTCCAAACCATTTCTCCGATAGTTTTATTATTTCATCAGGCTTAATATTCCCGGCAACTGTCATCACACAATTATTGGGGGCATAATGCTTAAAAAAGAAATCTTTTACATCAGGCATTGTAGCATTTTCGATATGTGCAATTTCTTTCCCAATTGTTGCCCAGCGGTAAGGATGACTTTTGTAAATCAATGGCCGCAGCAATAACCAAACATCGCCATAAGGTTGATTAAGGTAGTTTTGTTTGAATTCTTCGATCACAACATTGCGTTGCACTTCAAGGCTCTTTTCCGAAAAAGCCAGGGACAACATCCTGTCGGACTCTAACCAAAAAGCAGTTTCAATATTTTCTGCCGGCAGGGTTATATAATAATTAGTGATATCGTTGTTGGTAAAAGCATTGTTCTCTCCTCCAACTTTTTGCAATGGTCGATCATAAACAGGGATATTTGCCGAACCACCAAACATTAAATGCTCGAACAAATGTGCAAAGCCGGTTTTGTTTGGGTCTTCGTCGCGCGCACCTACATCGTAGAGTAAATTAATTGCAGCAAGTGGTGTATTCTTATCCTGATGGATGATTATCCTGAGACCGTTTGAGAGAGTGTGTTTCTGAAATGAGATCATTTTTGAGTATCGGGTTTTCATGTGTTTAAAATATATTTCTCGCAAAGCCGCGAAGTCGCAAAGATTTTTTAATCATACTCCTGTGTGTTAAAATTCTTTAGCATGGATGTTTCATTTGTTTAAAATATATTTCTCGCAAAGCCGCGAAGTCGCAAAGATTTTTTAATCATACTCCTGTGTGCCAAAATTTATTGCCATGGGTGTTTCATGTATTAATAGTTCAATTTTAATTCAATTTCAAAATATATTGTAAAAGGTTTATGCATTAAAAAAAAGCCCCGCCCTTTAAGGAACGGGGCTTTTTTGAAATCCAAATTATTCTATTCCTTATTTGCTTTAGATTGATTTGGCTTCGCGATTGAGTCACGCATTTCTGTATCGGCTACTATGTTTTTCATCTTGTAATAATCCATAATACCAAGATTTCCCGAACGGAACGAATCGGCCATTGCTTTTGGCACTTCGGCCTCGGCATCGATAACACGGGCGCGGGCTTCCTGTGCTTTGGCTTTCATTTCCTGCTCAAGGGCAACGGCCATTGCGCGGCGTTCCTCGGCTTTTGCCTGTGCAATATTTTTATCGGCATTGGCCTGGTCCATCTGCAACACGGCACCAATATTCTTTCCTATATCCATATCGGCAATATCAATAGAGAGAATCTCAAAAGCAGTACCGGCATCTAATCCTTTTTCAAGTACTACTCTCGAAATTGAATCGGGGTTCTCTAATACAGCTTTATGGGAGGTTGCCGAACCAATCGACGATACAATACCTTCGCCAACCCTTGCCAAAACAGTTTCTTCGCCAGCACCACCAACCAATTGCTTGATATTGGCACGAACAGTAACACGGGCTTTTGCAATCAGCTGGATACCATCTTTTGCAACAGCAGTAACCGGAGGTGTATTAATTACCTTTGGGTTGACCGACATTTGCACGGCCTGGAATACATCGCGGCCTGCCAGATCGATAGCAGTGGCCATGCGAAAATTCAGTTCGAGGTTTGCTTTTTCGGCAGAAACAAGTGCATGTACCACTTGCTCGACACGGCCACCTGCAAGATAGTGGGCTTCCAATTCGTCGTGGATCAAGTCGAGGCCTGCTTTTTTTCCTTCGATCATTGCATTAACAATTACTGCTGGCGGAACTTTACGCCAACGCATAAATACCAATTGCAAAAGCGGTACACGAACACCCGACAAAAGTGCCTGGAACCATAGTCCAATCGGGATAAAATAAAACAAAATCCATAGTGCGATTAGCGCTATGACAATAACTACAATGTATAAAGTCATTCCTGTAAGCATGTTTATCAAATTTTAGGTTTAACAATCAATTTATTTCTTTGAACTTTTATTACTTCTATTTCGATTCCCTGATCGAGAAACGGGCCATCCGATTGCCCTTCGATAGTCAGATTATTTACTTCAACTGTTCCCATTGGGGCCAAACGGCTAATAGTTATACCTGTATCCCCGGCTTTAAAATCCTCGTCCTTGTGAGTATTGATTTTGCCCTTAATTTCACTTTTCAACATCATTCGTTTCCATGTATCCGACCTGAAGGCAAAAGAAACAAGGATTATAGAAATCAGCAATACTGCCCCTAAATAATAATGTCCGGTGGGAGCGCCAAACACATCATAAGCAAGGTACACACCGCCTGCCATTAACAGGATTCCTCCTATGCCGGCAATGGTAATTCCCGGCACTACAAAAAATTCGAGCATTATCAGCAGGAATCCAAAAACAACTAAAAGGATTATGGCAAGTACTGTCATTTTTTAAAGATTAATGATTGAAGTTGGAAGTTTGAAGTCCGAAGACCGAAGTCTTTATTCTGAAATTTCAAACTGCCTTTTTCAATTCTCATTATTAAATAATATAACTCATCTCTTAATTCTCATCTCTCATCTCTCATTTCCTATCTTCCGTCTTCACACTTCCATCTTCCGTCATCGGACTTCGGACTTCTGTCTTCCCTCTTCCGACTTAATCTATCGTCGCTTTCAACCCTCTCGAAATCAATTCCTCTTTCATGGGTTTTAAATTGGGGAAACTTCCTTTTTTAACATCGCATTTGCCTCTGTAATGTATCAAAAAAGTACATTGCTCGGCCTGAATGTTATTGTGTCCACAAACTTCGATCAGCGACTTTATAACAAAATCGAAAGTGTTCACATCATCATTATGAAGTATAAGAAAGCTATTGCGGGCATCCTGCAATTCAGGAATTTCTTTGTCCGAAGTTCTCTCTTTAGTATGGCCTTCATTTTTCATATACAAATTCTTAAAATTCAACTCTTAATCCTGTTCGGTCATTCTGGCAGCCTCGTTCAGGGGGATCTTTTTATATCCCTGAAACGCAACAATAAACGCAGACTTGGCATCATTATTTATAAGGTATTTACGAGCTTTCATAGCCTCGCTGTAAGTTTTAAACTTTCCTATCGTGTACACAGTCATTCCGTTATCATCAAGAAAATCGTTTAACCCATAGCTTCCTGCAATTTCGATATATGATGCGACTACATTTAAGGGTGCAGGCTCGCGTAACGAAGCTATTTGTACCCTGTATTCAATTTCATCATCGTCAGAACGCTTTAGGGGAGGGCTCATTTCAGTACGTATTTTCACCTCCTTTTCTTCGACAAAGATAATGTTTTCCTTCTTCTCTAAAAGACTGGAAGCCTCACTTAACGAAATGTTTTTTCCATCGAAAAATACAATTATATATGCATCGGAATATCCCGCCTGTATTACCTTTTCCTTACCACGATGTGCCGAATCATAACTACTGTAGCTGCCACATGTAAGCCTTGTTTTATTATTTCCTACCTGATATTGATATAATGGATGTACTTTTATTCCTGAAAGATTTTGTAGTTTCGAACCAAATATCCCAATCTGAATGGTGTAAAATAACTCGCCCCTATTTTCCTTTTTTTGTGAAATATGTTTTGCTATATCCGCTTTTTCAGTACTCGAATAATTCTTAGTAATATTTACTTTTTGTTCAGGCTCAGTTTGAGTAATACCATCCGAAAAACTGCTTTTTGCTTTTGTCAGGGAAATTTTCCTACCATTATTAAAAGCTACTACAAAAGCATCTGAAATACCCGTTTGTTGTATCTCCTGTTTTACTTTTTCTGCGTTTTCAAGACTGGAGTATAAACCTGCAAAATACTTAAAATATCCTGATTCAGAATTATAATACAACGGCTTGATCCCTTTAAAGCTTCCGGCACTTTGTTGCTGTTTGAAAACCCCTATCTGAACAGTATAAAACAAGCCTTTGTATTGCTGAATATTTTTTATCGATGGATCAATTTCAGTATTTAAAACCTGAACATTTCCTGTTTTGTACGATGCCGGTTTTATCGTGCCGGATTTAACCTTCACAACATAAGCATCTTTAATGCCCGATTGCCTGATTATTTGCTGGGCTTCAAGAGCATGTGAATAATTTGCAAACTCACCATAAGTGTATTTTGTTAAGCCGGGCGAAAACTTTTTGCTAAAAATGATGCTTTGTTTTGGCAGCTTCGAAAAATCCGGCTTACCTCGAAAAACGCCGAGTTGTACAGCGTAAAACGATTTGGAAGTGCCCGGCAATTCCTGCATTTTTAAAGCTTTATCCTGTTCTTCATATTCATAATTTCCGCCTGATGACATTTCACGGGTTTTTGATAAACTTATGCGATTACCTTTTAAGAACCCCACCAAAAATGCATCGGAAATACCCAGGTCTTTCATTTTGATTTTATGAACATTGGCCTCATCCTCCGAGTTGAATTTTCCCGACGAAAAACGGTATAAACCATTTGGTGCCTGAGTCGTATATAAATCAGGAATATTCTGCAAACGCAGAGGCAACTCCTTTGTTTTATATGCACCAACCTGCACCGAAAACCAATAATCGGGTTTCGCTATTTCCTCAATTGTTTCATCTACAGTAATTTTCTCTTCTATTTCGACAGTGTCTTTTTGCTCCTCATTTTCAATTTTAGGATAGCTTGGTTCAGGTAAAATATCAATATAAAAAGCCATGCAGTGCAACAAATTAACATAAGAAGAATCGATCAGTTTAAAAGCATTTGAATAAGTCTCAATTCTTTTCGATTTCTTTTTAGTTGCTCTTTCCCACTTCATCATTCCTTGTTGCCATTGTTCGTTCGATTTTAATTCTTTTCGATTGGCAATCTCTACATCAGTAATATTAGCTGTCTTCAATTCAAGCAATTTCCCTGTTATCACCTGTTTCTTTAATTCAAAAGACTTTATCCTTTTTTCATAAGCATCAATTTGATTTTTCCTGATTTTTATATTCAGTCTCTTTTGCTTTTTCCTGATTTTCTTTCGTTTTCTTTTTTCTGCTGACTGGGATATTTCTTCAAAATCGCGATATAAATTTCTTTTCTTTTTTATTTTTTCTTCAATCTTGCGGGCTTTCTTTTCAAACGAAAAGGCTTTGCCAAACACTCTCTGTTCCTTTTTTGAAAGCGTCAATTCATTTAGTATTTTCACTTCGGATATGTCCGAAAAATCATATATGGGATCCGCTTCCTTTTCGCTAAAATTTTGTTCTTTCTCTAATTGCGAA
>JAYENH010000803.1:0-1843 GCA_034721995.1 Bacteroidota bacterium | reverse complement strand
TCGGTTTTTTAATTTATCAGATTGAGATTACAGGTACACCGATTATTCTGGGCTGTACCGACCCTACTGCTTATAACTACGATTCGCTGGCAACTTATAACGATGGTAGCTGTTACGATTATCAGGAAGTGGAACTGTTCCAGGGCTGGAGCCTTATTTCAACTTATATTGTTCCATTCGAGAATGTTCTTGATAGCATTTTTGCAACGGTTGTTTATGATATTCGATTGTGCAAAGACGAAAATGGAAGTGTCTATTGGCCTATTTTTAATATTGATGCTATTGGCCCGCTACAAATCGGAAAAGCATATCTTATAAACATGCAGACAAACCACACTATTGGGATTAAAGGCAACCAGGTACAACCCGAATTGCAGGAACTAACTCTTCCGGCAGGCTGGAGCATGCTTGGATATTTGCGCACTACCCCTGCACTCGTCGACATTTTACTTAGCCCTGTTGTTTATGAATTAGCTATTGTTAAGGATCATTTCGGCATGGTTTATTGGCCTCAATTTGGCCTGAACATTATAGGAAACATGTTACCGGGGCGAGGTTATCAGATTAGTATGTATTCTACTCAAAGCTACTTTTATCCGGCAAACGATACCTTGTTAAAATCAACACCTGTGTTAAACTATAACCAAACTAACAATGGAATTAATACAGGAAACAATATGACCCTGGGACTTAAATTCAATTCCTGTTTCGATAATAAAATGGTAAGTGTTTACAATCAATCAGGGATAGAAATTGGAAATGGGGCAGTTCATGGCAATTTTGCTGCTATTTCGCTATGGGGCAACGATGAGCTTACCACGTTTACCGATGGCTTGTTGCCCGGCGAAGAATTTGAAATCAGAATAGAAAATGAAATTATTTTTATTGATAATTGGGAGCAAGGAAACGGATGGTATACAAAAGATGGCATTTCGCTTGCCAAAAATATCGACATGCCTTTGCAAAGCAATGTGTTTAAAGTTTTTCCTGTTCAGCCAAACCCTTTTAAAAACATAACCCACATCAGGTTTTATTTACCTAACAAGGAAAAGGTCTTGATTGAAATATTCGATATCAGCGGAAAAAAAGTTGATGAAATATATTCGGATCTACTAAATTCAGGAAATCAATCGCTGCCTTATGTTGCAAAGAATTTACGGGCAGGCACATATTATTTCAGAATTAGCACATCGCAAAATACAGGTACAGGAAAAATGCAGGTGTTGAAGTAGTTAGAAGACGGAAATTAGAAAGCAGGAGGCGGTAATTCGCTGCCTCCAAATACTATAGAACAAGTTTATTTTTAATCTCAGATTTCAACCCACAACTACCACTACAAGCGCTGCAGCCGGTATTTTCTCGTATGGGTTTAAAAATACGGTAAATATACCGCAGTGTGGAAGCAAATGCCCCGGCAATAATTATATATGTTATTACTTGCTGTATCATAGCCTGATAAAGATTTAAAAAAACAATCCTCCAATTTTGTTAACCAAAAATGCAACTAACCATGCAAGACCGGTTGTGTAAAAAATTGTAAATGCCGCCCATTTCCAATGTCCTGCTTCCTTTTTTATAGCTGCAATTACAGCTATACAAGGAAAATATATCAGCACAAACATTAAAAACGAAAATGCCACAAGGGGTGTAAATACCTTTTGCCCTTTCTTTTTTCCTGATGTGTAAATTTCCTCTTGCAATTTCGATTGCAATGAGGCCGATCCTGCGCCATCGCTTATCTCAGCCTGATATAAAACGCCCAAAGTGCTTACTACAATTTCTTTTGCTGTAATACCCACAATCAGGCTGATACTGGTTTTCCATTGGAAAACCAGTATCAGCC
>JAYENH010000802.1:0-1845 GCA_034721995.1 Bacteroidota bacterium | reverse complement strand
TACTGGTTTTATAAAAATGATGAGAAAAGGCGACAGCACGAGTTGCGGCGCGAAAGTCGAAAAATAATTGTTCCTATCCGTTTACAGGCATACGAAAGGTTAACCTTGTTGCTTGAACGAATATCGCCAGAAAATTTATTGTTGCGCTCGCAGCAATATGGCATGAGTAGCCATGATCTTCAAAAAGAATTACTGCGGAATATTCGTTCTGAGTTCGACCATAATTTATCGCAACAAGTTTATGTAAGCCATAAGACCTGGGAAAAAGTTGTTTCGGCAAAAGAGAATGTTGTAAAATTGATTAATACCAACATGATAGAGCTTCAGGAAAAAGCAACAGCAATGGAACTTAGCCGAAACATTCTTGAATCGATGGTAACAAACGATATTCATTCGCCACGAACTGCTATTGATTTTTTAAAGAAAGAGGCGGCTTTGTATTTTTAGGTAAATTGGTAAATTGGTAAATTGTTAAATTGTTGTGACAAAATAAAACAATACTTTTTATCAATCTCAATACTTGATACTCGATACTCAATACTCGATACTCAACAAAACTACTTGTCCAAATGAAATAGAACACCGAGGGTTAGCCGGTAATTTCGGTTTTTTATGTCTGCATTGGGCATAAGTTTTAGCATTGAAAAATACATGGCCGTATTTGCAAAAACGCTAATGTTTGTACCTCTTCGTTTATCGGTAATCGGGTATTGCACGCCACCGCCAAATAAAAAGCCAAAATCGGTATTGTTAAAATCTTCTTTCAGGTTAACATTAATATCATGGCTTACCGTACCGAAACCTTCCGTTTCTTCTGTCCGTTTTCCTTTCTGATTTGCCGAATTTAGAAATGAAATATATGCTCCTGCATCAATATTATAAAGGAGTATTTCACCAAAACTGATTCCGATATTTGCAGGGATTTCAATGTAATTCAGTGATATGGCATAGTCATCGGTAATTGTACTCGCCCCCTTTTCGTAAGTTGATTTCTTATTATATCCTTTGGAGGAGTAATTTACACCAAGCTGAAAGTAGCTGCCCGGGTTGTTCTGAAGTCGCACAAATAAGCCGCCTGCCGTAGCCATTATCATTTTTGTATCTTCGGCATCAAGTCCTTTTATATTGCTGGCACTAAGGCCTATTTGCGAACCAACGATAATTTCAGGTCCCCAGCGTTTTTTCAGGAAAATATTTCGCGAAAGGGGTGTAAGTATCAGTTTCCCTTTAGATGTAGGGTAGGGGGGCAGTGCATGTACAACAGTGAAAAGTGAGATTAGGATAATTGATGTAATTACTGTTAGGGCAAACCTTTTCATGATAAATCAGTTTTAAGATTATTTTTTCAGGAACGAAAAATACTGTTTGTTATTGAATGATACAAGCCCATTTTTCCTATACCCCGAAAAAAAAGAATGTCCTCAAATTGCACTGATTTATATGTACAATTTGAAGACATCCTTTTTTAAGAAATTTTTTAAAGCAAGCAGCAAGCAGTAATCGCTATTTGGTTTGCTTTCGAGAACTTCACTTGGTTTAGTCAGCCTAATTAGTTTTTAATCAACTCCACACTACGCTTTACAAATTTATTCAGATCTTCGCCTTTAAGCATGTTATTTGCAAGCAGGGCCAGGTCAATTAATTGTTTTACCAATTTATTGTCTTTTCCATATTCTTTTAGGATACCGTCTTTTTTACCTTTTAGCTCATCTACTTTTTTGTTAAGTTCTTCTTTTTTATCTTTTTCAACTTGCTCTATTTCTTCTTCTTTCTTGTCTTTTGTTAATTTTTCCAGAGCTTCTTTTTCATCTTCAACAGGTTTTATTTCTGCCAATACTTCTTTTA
>JAYENH010000801.1:0-1846 GCA_034721995.1 Bacteroidota bacterium | reverse complement strand
ATTAGATAATGATGGCAATTTTTTGTGGGCAAAAAAGATAGGTGGATCACATTACGATAATGGCTATTCGCTTCACATCGACAAAATGGGAAATATGTATGCAACCGGATATTTTATGGGAACCTCAGACTTTAACCCTGATAGTGAAAATTCAAATTTAACTTCAAACGGCGATGGAGATATTTTTGTAATGAAATTATCACAGACAAAAGAAATAAGATCATGTTTTTCCTCATCAAAAAACAGAGCTACAACGGAAGAGGAAATTCACATAACCAAACTATAACCAGGAACTCCATTCTCCCACTAAACACCACTAATTAGTTTGTTCGCTCCCGGGAATTCATTTGCCCGGGAGCTTTTCTTTTACCAAAACGTCCCAAACACCAAACCCGAAATTGTTGCCATAATTATTACAAGCAGAACATAGACCAGGGTTTTTTGAGTTCCCATCACGCCACGGATTACGAGCATATTTGGTAATGACAAAGATGGCCCGGCAAGTAATAATGCCAATGCAGGGCCTTTACCCATGCCGGCAGAAATCAATCCCTGAAGGATTGGGATTTCGGTAAGGGTTGCGAAATACATAAATGCTCCGACAATTGATGCAAAAAAGTTTGCCCAAATTGAATTTCCGCCTACTAATCCCGATATCCACGAGTTGGGAATTATCCCGCCAATTTGGGTGCTGTCGTGAGTTGAACCAAGTAAAAAGCCGGCTATCACCACTCCTATTCCCAACATGGGCATAATTTGTTTGGTAAATCCCCAGGTCGAAAGCATCCATTCTTTATTGTCTGCATCGTTTTTATCGAAAAGTGTAAGTAAACTAATTACAATCATGGCAACCACCATCGTAACCAGCGGCGAAGAACTCACAAAACCTGCCAATGCCGTAACAATCACAGCCAATAATACATATTGCCATTTCAATTTCAGAATAAATATTAAAGAATAAATCAGGAATAAACCGAAGAAGATTGTGATATTCCATTTGTTTGACCATAGCCAAAACCATGCTCCTTCGGTAACTCCTTCGGATGGTTTGCCCCAATTGGCAAAAACCAGTATCAATACAAGAACAAAAAAATGAAATGCGGTTTGCCACATTGGCCTTTTTTCGGGAGCATCGGGAAAATTGACCTGCTCGTCGCGTTTTGCTTTTTCTTCCTTTCGGTAGATGAACGACATTACCACACCAATTACTACTGCAAAAAGCACTGCCCCTATAATTCTGGCTATACCCATTTCCATTCCCAGGATACGTGCTGTTAAAATAATTGCAAGAATGTTGATGGCCGGCCCGGAATACAGAAAAGCTACGGCAGGCCCTAATCCTGCACCCCGTTTATGAATACTCGAAAACAAGGGAAGAATAGTACAACTGCAAACGGCCAGGATAGTCCCCGAAACACTGGCGATGAAATATGCTAACCACTTTTTCGCGCCTGCACCAAAGTATTTAATTACAGCTCCCTGACTAACAAAAACAGCAATTACCCCGGCTATAAAAAAAGCCGGCAACAAACAAAGTATCACATGTTCCTGTGCATACCATCGCGATAAATCAAGCGTGGCATCAATGGCTTCCTGAAAACGCAGGCTTTCTAAAGGCATAAAAAATACTGCAAGAAATGCTATGATTATCCAGGCTAATATCTTAATTTCTTTTTTCCAGTTCATTACGTAATAAGTAATCTTTTGTGGATTAAATCAGGATTTTGCCTTGTATCCCAAATCAGTAAGATTTCAGTTTTATATGTAGAATTACCATTGCGTATATTATAAAAGGCTAATATATCTCGCAGGCTATGTTTTGCATTAATTGTCCAGATTATTTTTC
>JAYENH010000800.1:0-8313 GCA_034721995.1 Bacteroidota bacterium | reverse complement strand
TAAAACTCTGTGCAACTCTGTGGTTAATAGAAATATGAAGTTTAACCACAGAGTCATCAGAGAAATAACACAGAGTTACACAGAGGAAAAAGTGTAAACTACTTTTACTGGTATATGAAAAATGCCAGGCTATGAATATATTACTGTTCTAAATTTTGAATTAAACCTTAGTTTGCAAACTGGCAAGCTTTGCATTTAGTCTTTTTTTACCCTAATGAAAGGCTATGTTTTTTTTGCGTTAATCAAATCAGGCCCGGCGTTTACAAATTTATCCCCGGCGTTTACACATGTATCTCATAATTTCAGAAAACGACCGTACCTTTACCTTAAATTTTTATTAAATGAATATTTTTAATTTAAAACATTAGAACTATGAAAAAAATCCTACTCTTATCAGTAAGCCTGTTGTGCAGCTTTGCTACGATGCTAAATGCACAAGATTATATCACAATTAACGCACAGTTTTACAGCGAGGCATTAGACACAATTAAAAAAGTGACAATCTATTTGCCAGGTGATTATTACCAAAACCCTGTCCAGCAATATGCTACAATTACTTATTTGCATGGGGGATATGGGAACGAAGGCTCCGGACTGCCCGAAGCCGCTACATATTTTGATTTGCATGCCAGCAATACTACTATTGTTTCTCCGCCTGCCATTTTTGTTTGCCCCGATGGTTCGTGCGAACCCTATGCCGGTAGCGTCTGGATGAATTCGGAACTATATGGGAACTATGGTGATTTTGTTATGCAGGATGTCATCCATTTTGTTGAAGAGAATTTCAGGGTAATCCCGGAAAAAGACTTTCGTGTAATCACGGGTCTCTCAATGGGTGGTTATGGATCAGCCAGATTAGCTGTTAATTATCCCGATTCATTCAGGGCATGTTTCCCTTATATAGGATTTCTCGCAATACAGGATACACTTATAAACAAATGGAAACAGCTCTGTTTCAATGAAAACGGGTCATATCATTTCAACCCTAACGCAGGGACCAATACTGAGATGTTTTTTACAATGTGTGGAGGTCTTTCCCCAAACATGGATATTGAGCCGTATCATGTTGAAATCCCAATTGACACCCTGGGCAATATTGTTGATTCGGTTATGGTAAAATGGCGACAACACGACAGTAGCAGCAAGGTGAAGGATTTGCCCGGGGAAGATGAGTTGGCCTGGTTTCTGGGTTGTGGAACTAATGATTACATGATGACCTACCCCACCTATATTCAATTTATGGACAGCCTCGATTTTTATGGAATTGGATACAGCAGCAATTATTTCCCTGGCGATCATGTATACCATGAACAAACCTGGATACTCGGCCTAAACTGGATCGATTCTATTTTAAATGAATCATTCGACGGATCGCCTTATCTTTTGAGCAAAGAACCGGTTGCCGGGGTATCCGGTTCAATTTCGGTTTTTCCTAATCCTGCTTATCACAATGTTGAAGTTTCTTGTTTTTTGCCAAATCAGGGAAAGCTAAAAATTGACCTTATCGATATCAGAGGGAAAACCTTATTGAGTAAAGAAGAAAAACATCAATTTGGCATGGTAAACTGTCAGTTGAACCTGACGGAATATCTAAGTGGGATATACTTTATAAAGATTCAAACCAATCAGGAAACAATTATCAGAAAACTAATAAAACTTTAAACGTACCGATATGAAAACAACAATACTAATTTCGATAAGCCTGTTGTGTGGCGTGGTAATGAACCTAAAAGCACAATACTTTATTAAGGTTGAAGCATCAATTAACAGTACAGTTTTGCAGGAAGTACGCATGGTTGACATTTATCTTCCGACAGACTATTATGTAGATGCAAATGTAAAATATCCAACAATATATTTTTTACATCAGGAAGGAGAAGATAACTCCGATGGGGTTTTCCCTGCCAAAAAATATTTCCAGTACCGTATCGATTCTTTAGACTGCCCTGCTGCCATTTTTGTAGTACCCGATGGTTCATGCGATCAGTTCCTGGGCAGTTGTTTTACAAATTCCTCGCTATATGGTAATTTCGAGGACTACCTTTTACAGGATATTATTCCCTTTGTCGAAAACGAATTCAGGGTTATCAGTAATAAATATTACAGGATGATAACCGGCGAATCGATAGGCGGGTGGGCTGCTGCTTACATTGCTTCAAAGCATACCGACAAGTTCAGGGGATGTTTCCCCTACTTTGGGTTCCTTTCGTGGGATACTGCCGTTATGGACGAATGGAAAACGCTATGCTACAACGAGAACAGTTCGTATAATCTCGATTTTAACCAGGGTGAATATACACAGGCTTTTTTTACTTTATGTGGCGCTTTCTCTCCCAACATAAATTTAACCAACCAAATTGAAATACCTTTCGATAACAACGGTAACTGGATCGACAGCACACTGAACAAATGGCAGGAGTACGACATTAGCCGAAAAGTAAAAGACCTGCCAAACGAAGAATCCCTGGCCTGGTACCTGGCTTATGGCACCAACGATACATATCCAACCGAAACGAGTTACCTGGCATTTATCGACAGCCTTGATGCTTATGGCATAAACTGTAAAAGCAATCATTTTACAGGAGGCCACTCCAGCAGCACATCAGTTTGGGTAGATGGTATACGCTGGATGGATTCAATCTTAAACTACTCGTATGTTAATAATTTAGCTGTTGAACAACTACCGTTAACAGCCGGCGATTTTGTAATTTTCCCAAACCCGTCATCGGGTTTAATCAATATCAGTTATAATTTCTCAAAACCCGGCCCGGTTACAATTGAACTTTGGAATATTGTAGGCCAAAAAGAGGCCACTTTACAAAGCCACAAACAACTTTATGGAGATAATAGTCTGGATATTTCAGCTTTCCCTAACGGAATATATTTTATCCGAATCGATAATGGCACAGAAACATTCACCCAAAAAATAATAAAAACAGCAGATTACAATTAGGGTAATTTTTTCATCATGGTGGTTTGGATTAGCCACACCGGTAGAGTCGCGAATAATCGCGACTCTATCCAACCACCTACAGGAACAACTCACGGCGTGTCTTTGAGACACACCGTGAGTAGAGTGAAAATTGGATCGGGAAAACAAGAAATCTGTGGGGTAAAAGATTGAAATTTCCCGATTTGAAACTGTCATAAGGAAAATTTAAAATTTGGGGGTATTATGAAATTTCCTATCTTTGAAAGAAAATCGAAACACAGGATGCTAAAAACCATTATTATTGATGATGAGGTTCATATTCGTCAAACCCTTGAAAAGATAATCAGTAAATATTGTCAAAATATTAAGCTGGTAGCTACTGCCCATAGCGTTGAAAGTGGGGTAGCGGCAATTCGCAAATACAAGCCCGATTTAATACTCCTCGACATTAAAATGAACGACGGCACCGGTTTCGACCTCCTAAAAAAACTCGACCCCATCGACTTTAAAATTATCTTTATTACTGCCTACGACCAATATGCCATCCGGGCATTTAAGTTCGCTGCCATCGACTATTTGCTTAAACCTGTCGATCCGTTCGACCTGCGCGATGCAGTAGGCCGGGCCGAAAAGCTTCACCAGAAAAATTTCGACACCCAATTGAAAACACTTCAGGAAAACCTCAAAACCAATGGCGCAGGCACAAAAAGGAATATCATTCTAAAAACACAGGACAACATACACCTTGTAAAAGTAAGCGAAATAAACTATTGCGAATCGGATGGCAGCTATACAAACATCTATTTGATTGGAGGAAATAAAATAATGGTTTCGTCTACCTTAAAGGATTACGATGAAATACTACACGATAGCGGTTTTTTCAGGGTACATAAATCCTTCCTGATCAACCTTAGGCATATCAGACGTTTCGAGAAAGCCGAAGGCGGATATGTAATTTTGGAAAACGAAAGCAAAATACCTGTGGCCTCGCGCAAGCGTGAGGACTTATTGGAGATGTTCGAGCAATTGACCGATTTTTAATAAGAAGACCAACGCAATGAAAAAATCACTCTTGATAATTATTGCATTGTTGCTATATTTTATAGATCAGGCACAAATACAAACCAATTATACCAGTATTGAAATCGACAGTCTTATAAATGCTATTTCGCATTTTGAAGGAAAAGAAAAAATTGATCAACTCAATCTGATATCCGGGGCTTTTTCTGAACTAAATCCTGATAGTTGTTTGTTTTATGCCAACTGCGCCATTGATTTATCTTCTTCGCTTAATTATAAATTTGGGAAAGCCATAGCCAAATTTCAAATTGGGAATGGTTATTATTTTATGAACAAACTAAAGAATGCTTTACTCAATTATTTTGAGGCATTATCCCTATTAGAAAAGTTGGAACCATCAAAACCATTGGGGGATTTGCTCTCACAAATAGGATTGATTCATTACAACGGACGAAGCATGACAAATGCCATTGATTACTTTAAAAAGGCAATTCGTGTATTCGAATTAACCGAGGATGTCGAAGCTAAATATTATGTTCAACGATTAATTTTTCATGCTTATTTGGGAAAATTCAAAAATCTTGAAGCCCTGCAATATGTTGAGGAACGTACAAATTACTATAAGGATCACGATCAGATATTATATGCTTGTTGCCTAAACGAAATGGGTGTGATTTATAGCGAAGTGGACAGCCCAGAAAAAAACGACAGTCTTGCAATGGAATATTTCCTGAAAGGACTAAAAGTTTCGGAAGCTATACAAGATACTATCAACATAGGTGTAATTGCTACTAATATTGGTAATATGTTTACCGATTGGCCATTATCTGAACACAATTTTTCAGAAGGCGAAAATTACCTCCTTCATGGAATAAACGCAATAAACTTAACGAAAAGATATGCACTACAGGCCGAAATTTACATAGCCTATGCCGGCCATTGCTTGAAATATGAAAAATACCACGCAGCAGACTCTATTTGTAAATGTGCCCTGGAGGCCTTAGAACAATTTGATTCAACTTTAAACTCTCTCACTTTTTGGGAACCCAGTGTTCGAATGAGGGATCAATCGGTTAGTCGTAAAGTTCGGTATAATATTTACAAAATCTATGTGGCGATTTACGATGCAACTTTCAATTACGAAAAAGCATACCGGTTCGAGGTAATGAAAAATAGTTTAAAGGATTCGATTGATAAAACTAAGGCAAGAAAGGAATTAGACTTATTAGATGCCACACACAAAGCAGAGAAAACATCACAGCAAATTGCCATGCTAATCCGCGAGAAAGAATTTCAAAAGTCAAAAGCTTCAAGGAATATGCAGCTTTTTATAGCATTAACCATAATCACTATTGTATCAGTTATCTTGGTATTTGTTTTCTTCAGGCACAACAAACTCAAAACCAAACAGGAAAAAACCCTACTCCAGCAAAAGCTACTCCGTTCGCAAATGAACCCACACTTTATTTTCAATTCGCTGGCCAGTATCCAAAACATTATTATAAACGAAGAACCCGAAAAGGCAAGCCGTTACCTTGCCCGATTTGCAAAACTGATACGCAATATCCTCGATAGTTCTGTCAATGAATTTATCTCTCTCGAAAAAGAAATCAGCACCATTGAAAACTATCTGGCATTGCAAAAAATACGTTTTCCCGAAAAGTTTGATTATTCAATTATTGTTGATGAAACAATTGATACAGAATGTATCCGGATGCCTCCGATGCTGGCACAGCCATTCATTGAAAATGCTATTGAGCACGGCATTAAACATAAAAACACGAAAGGGAAAATTAGGGTGAGCTTTGGCCGAATAAATGGCAATATACAATTTGAAGTTGAAGACGATGGTGTGGGCCGGCAAAAATCGGAAGACCTAAAGCCCGACAAGCACAAACACAAATCGCTGGCAACTTCGTTGACCCTGGAACGGATTGCTGCCCTGAACCGCAATCTGCGCAACAAAATAAAACTCGACATCATCGACCTGTACGATGAAAGTAGAGCTACAGGTACAAGGGTTAGGATATTGATACCAGCAACAATAGATAATTAGATGGTTATGGCAAAATTGGAAATAGTGCCTGCACGAAAACTCCTGTTTTTAAAGATGAGCATAACGCAGTAATTGGCGTTTTCTTGCAGAGACTAATTATCAGACTAATGAACATTTTTCACATTCATCTATTTATATATGTAAATGTTTGTGTGCTTAAATAATTTGAATTGGATTTCTGATGAATTTTTTCAACTTTGTGCAGATTTAAAGGAGAATAGAAAGAATTTATACTAAAGAATCTTTGTAATTCTAAATCATTTATAAATTAGCAAACGAAAATTAAAATTTTAAGATATGGCAAAAGTTGTAGTTTTAGGGGCAGGGATATCGGGGCATACCGCAGCTGCTTTTATAAAAAAGAAATTGGGCAAAAAGCACGAGGTAGTTGTTGTTTCACCAAATAGTTACTATCAATGGATTCCTTCGAATATTTGGGTTGGCGTTGGCAGGATGACTATCGATCAGGTGCGTTTTAAATTGCAAAAAGTTTACGACCGTTGGAAAATAAATTTCAAACAAGCTAAAGCTATTTCTATTCATCCCGAAGGAAATGCCGAAATCAGCAAGGGTTTTGTTTCGATTGAATATACCACACCCGAACGAAAAGGGGAAACAGAAAAAGTAGATTACGACTATCTCGTAAACGCTACAGGGCCTAAATTGAATTTTGGGGCCACTCCCGGCATTGGCCCAGGAAAAAATACAGTTTCGGTTTGCTCTTATGATCATGCATCGCATGCCTGGGAAAAATTACAAGAAGCTTTTAAAAAGATGGAAGCCGGCGAAAAACAACGCTTCCTTGTAGGCACAGGACATCCTATGGCAACCTGTCAGGGTGCTGCATTTGAATACATCCTGAACATTGCCTACGAAATAAGAAAACGAAAACTCGAACACCTCGCCGAACTTACCTGGATTTCGAATGAGTACGAGATGGGAGATTTTGGTATGGGTGGAGCTTTTATTAAACGTGGTGGTTACATCACTTCGACAAAAGTGTTTGCCGAATCGTTTATGATTGAAAACGGAATTAGCTGGATAAAACGTGCCGGGGTAAAAAACGTTGAACCGGGCATTGCCTACTACGAAACTTTAGACGGAGAGGAAAAAAGCGTGAAATTCGATTTTGCCATGCTTATCCCGGGATTTGCCGGAGCAGGATTAAAAGCTTTCGATAAAAACAACGAGGACATCACGTCGGAAATGTTTGCCCCAAATGGTTTCACAAAAGTAGATGCCGATTATACCCAAAAACCTTTCGAGGAATGGAAAGCCGACGATTGGCCTGAAACCTATCGAAGCCCAAAATTCCCAAATATTTTTGCCCCGGGAATTGCTTTTGCGCCACCGCACTCAATTTCAAAACCTATGAAAAGCAAAAACGGCACAGCAATTTTCCCTGCCCCTCCACGCACGGGAATGCCTTCGGGGGTATCAGGAAAAGTTGTGGCATTAAACATTGTGAACCTCGTAAAATATGGTGAACATAATTTAAAGCACCATGCTTCGATGGCAAAAATGGGGGCAGCCTGTATTGTTTCGGCAGGTTATGGCATGACCAAAGGAGCTGCGGCAACCATGACAGTTTTCCCTATTGTTCAGGATTGGGACAAATACCCCGAATGGGGCCGCAGCATTCGATATACAATGGGAGAGCCCGGCCTGGCAGGCCACTGGCTAAAGTGGACAATGCATTATATGTTTTTGCATAAAGCAAAGGGATATCCGCTATGGTGGCTGCTGCCGGAATAAAAGCGATGGAGAGAGGGAGAGAGTGGGCGAGGGAGAGAGGGAGTGAAAGAGAGAGGGAGAGAGGGAGCGAGTGGGAGAGAAGATGAGAGTGGGAGAGAAGAGGAGAGTGGGCGATGAAAAAGTGAGAGGGCGATGAAACGATGGAGAGAGTGGGCGAGAGAGTGAGTGGGCGATTAAATTAACAGATTGGAAAATTTATAAAACGAAAATATAATGGAAAAACCTAGAAGAAGAGGTTATTATGAGGAGGCATATCCTCCGATGCCTACAAAATTGACCAGGTTTTGGCGGAAAGAAATTTTTTGGCAAACCTATCGGTTCTTTTTATTGAATATTAAAATAATCAGGATTGTGGTTCTTGGGCACTCATAACGTGCTGCAATGAATTTTGGAGTGATGAAGTGAAGGAGTATGGGGGAGAAAGTATAATACTCCCCAATATTCAGACCACTGGCTAAGTTGAAATAATTATTAATTTTAGCAGTGAAAATGAAAGCAAAAAGAAGGAAATTCAGTAGTGCCTTTAAGGCCAAAGTAGCTATTGCAGCGA
>JAYENH010000799.1:0-1856 GCA_034721995.1 Bacteroidota bacterium | reverse complement strand
TAAGTAAACCATTACTCAAATTACGGAATAAAAATATTCACCTGCAATAGGTATTCTTGATTAAATTAGAATTGGAGTAATAGAGGAATGGATAGTAAGTTGCTTAGACAGACAAAACTTTAAACTGTAAACCTATTAATTCCGAACCTATTAACCCTATAATCCTGAACCTCTATTCCTGATCTACAAATATGAATCTACCGTTTTCGATTCTAAATAAGTTCTAAATTGATTTGTCATTTGTTGGGAAACATCATTTAAAAGGCATTTACCGAAAGGACAAACCTCATGATTTGCCGGACATTTTGGAATTTTCAATTTGCCTTCGATGGCTTCGTAAATATGCAACAGGGTGATTTCTTCGGGTTTTCTGTTTAGAACAAACCCCCCATTGGGGCCACGCGAAGATCTAATATGTCCGAATTTACTCAATCGTTGTAAAACTTTGGCTACATGATGTTTCGACGAACCTGTTTGTTCTGCAATGGTATGTACATTCACTTGTGATCTGGAACGGGCTATTATTACAATGCTATGTAATCCTATCGATGCTGCTTCTGTTAAATGAACTATGTTACCCATGAAATTTACTGATCAAAAATAAATCATAAATATAGAAGTAAATAGGTAAACAATTACCAGATTAGATTCAATTCAAATTCATTCTAAATAAGGTTCGTTTCAGAAAAAAGTATATGAATTTACCGGATACTTAATTTGTTAAGTTAAGCTTACAAAACAACTATTGGTTTGCTTACTGTGCCATTTGTCGATTGAATGCGAATAAAATAACTTCCCTTGCTGATCTGTTTACCATTGATCTGTTTCAGCTGAAGTGGTATTACATGCTTTCCTGCTGAAATTTGGCTATCAAAAAACCTGGCAATATGTTGGCCATAAATAGAATAAAGATCAATAGTAATTTGTTCATCCTTAATAAGTGAACAAACTATATTTATGTGTTCACTTGCCGGATTGGGATAAATATTAAAGTTAAAAATATCGAACGAAGCCGGCGTTTCGATATCGGTAATCAGATTATCCTTACATAAAACTTTTAGGCAAAAATTTGCAGTTGTATCAAGAGTGTACATATCTTGCCACTGTCCATTAAATTTGTAAAAGCTTTGTCCGGGCAAGGAAGTTGATTTTACAGTAGTGCGAGATCCTCCCCCTAATAAAACCGGAATATCTGATGTTCTGTCGTAAGCATGACCACCCTCAGACAGGAAAAGATATGCATAAATGGAATCGCCGGGTTTTATGGTGATGCTATTAAGAAAATCAATTGTATGAAAGCCTATATGATTGAAGCTGCCCTCCTGATATGTCAGCGTATCAGTAAGCTGTCCATTGTCGAAATCGCCAAAAATTATGGCCTTGTAATCAATACTGTCAGATGCTGTGTAGAAACTCATTGCATTTATGTTTTCGTGGCCTGTGGCAATAAAACTGTTGAATGATTCGGAGCAATCTTCTTTTGTATCGCGCCATCCATGATAATCGTGGTAGTATATATGATCGTATTGCATTGGCTCAACATCCTGAAACGAAATTGCCCCCATCTCGGGATGCCGTCCGGTATGTTTGTCATAATATGAAATCCAAAAATATCCTGACAATCCCCAGCCATTTCCCCAACTGTTTTTCACAAGCCATGCTCCCGGATATGGTGCTTGTGTAACAATATTGTCGTTCCAGCCAATAATTGATACTGCATGGTTTGGATCTGACATATTACTTACGGGCTGATAGTGCATAAAATTATTATTTATAAGAAACTGGCTATAGCACATGCAAGTACCAACTACTCCGTAATCCATCAGTTTTTGTTTTATAGTACTTATCTCATCAAG
>JAYENH010000798.1:0-1857 GCA_034721995.1 Bacteroidota bacterium | reverse complement strand
TCGATATTAAACGAAAACATACTCCATTGATCGGGGATACTAAATTGTTGCGAAGAATGTACCCGCACTAATGCTTCGGCCTGTTGTTCGCAAAGCAAAGCATCGACAATTGTAAGCCCGTACAAACCATGATCGAGGTTGCTGATGTCTTCCGAAGTAGAAGTATCAGACCAAACATAAGAATATGGCGGGTTGCCCCCGCTTACGGTTACATCAATAGCCCCATTGCCTGCACCTAACGAGGAAAGGTGGGTGATGTTGATATCAGCAATTATTTCTATTCCCTGGTTAATGTTGAATGAAGTAAATGCCTCGCAGCCATTGTTGTCGATAATTTGAATATTATGATTGCCCGCAACAAGATTTTGTGCCGTAGCTGTTGTTTGTCCATCCGACCAATTATAAAAATATGGCGAGCTTCCCTGACTAACAAAAGCAGTTGCTTCGCCTGTTGATTGCCCAAAACAAATCACATCCTGAGTTTGGACAAATACTAATGGCACTTCATACACCTGCACAATTTGCGTAGCTGTATCGCCAAAATTGTATGCATTTGTTACCATGTAATTTACAGTGTAACTACCCGGACCCAGGATATTGGGTTGAAATGATGTGCCTGTAACTCCATCAATTGTAAAAATTCCTCCAGCCGGTAAACCGCTTAAAGTTATATTGGATTGGTCCTCGCAATAGCCCGCCGCCAGGCCATTGATAGATGCAACTATGGTTTCGCTAACACTGCCATTTACAAAAGTAGTAACAATTGTTATTGCATTGAAATCGGCAATTTCGCAGCCGGGATTAAAACTCAGGTCGCTGCTGTTACCCAAAAAATTGAAGCGAAGTTGGCAAAGCTCCGCAGAAGTTATTGTAACCCCCGAAAGAAATGCGCTCCAAACCATCCCTATTTGTGTGTTGTTCATGTTATTGGCCATAAGTCCCGGGAACTGACTATTGATGTTCAGGATAGTATCGTACTGTAAAACAGTATTGTCATAACCCACAAAAATGGTAATAGCTCCCATGTTAACCATGTTCTGCATGTCAATCGAAACTATCACATCGTTTCCCTGGTCAAGGTTGTAATGATCGATGCTGATGCTCTGTGCACTTAATGAAAAACCACCGGCAATAAAAATCAAGAGGAAATAAAGTTTCTTCATCACAATAAGGTCCTAGTTTGTAATTATAATTTGTTTTTCGCTGCACATGATTTTTCCATGTACATTTATTTTTAGTTTGATAATATAGTTTCCCGCAGGATATTTTTTTGCTGAAAACAAAAGCAATTCATCGGTTGAAGAAATAATCCCATCGCATAATTCTTCAATAAAAATCCCTTTGGAGTCGAATAATTGCAGATTGCAATGCGAGGCAGGAAGTAAATGCAGGAATATGTGGGCATTTTCACGTAGAGGATTAGGATAGAAATCCCAATCAATATTTGTTTCATATAAAAAACCGTCCCCAAGCTGAACCTGCAAAATGGCCGAATCGGAAACAGCATTATTGCAACCCGAAAGCTGACATCGGAAATATCGTCCATTCCAATCAAGCCCCGGATTAATTATCGACAAGGAATTTGTTGACGCGCCGGAAATAATACCACCATCGAACAAAGTAAGCCAAGTTCCGTTTTCGAAACTTTGCCATGCGTAAGATTGTACATTGTCTGCATCGACCAAAAATTCAGCAATGCTATTGGTCAGGATGTTTTGGTTTTCGGGTTGCGCAATAATTGAAATAGTATCGGTAAAATTAACCCAGGCATCAGTATAAGTAATATTTAAAATATTGGCATTAAAATCGGCAACCTCTTTGGAATTTGATAGTTTATGCGAGATTGCCGATTTTAAT
>JAYENH010000797.1:0-1857 GCA_034721995.1 Bacteroidota bacterium | reverse complement strand
CTGGAAAGTTACGACTTAAAGGTGGAGCAAAAAGAAGCACACATGATAGAGGTAACTATTAACCTGAATGCACAAAAACGTCGGGTACAGGATCTTGTTGATGTGATGGACCAGTTTACTATTTATGCCCCAAAATCAGGAATGGTTATTTACCATAAAGAATGGGGAGGCAGCAAACGAAAGGTAGGCTCTGAATTTAATACATGGGATCCCACTGTTGCTACATTGCCGGACATGTCGGCTATGATTTCGAAAACTTTTGTGAACGAAATTGATATCAGCAAAGTAAAAGTTGACCAGCCGGTGCGCATTGGCGTTGATGCTTTTCCCGACAAGAAATTCAATGGCAAGGTAATAGAAGTGGCCAATGTGGGCGAAGACCTGCCCGGCAGCGATGCCAAGGTTTTCGAGGTGGTTATCAGGGTAGAAGGCTCCGATACTGTTTTGCGCCCCAACATGACATCGAGCAATGTTATCCTTGCCAAACACTTCGATAAGGTTTTGTCGATACCATTAGAGGCCATTCATAACAACGATAGCCTGACGTATGTTTTTGCAGAGAATTCAGACCCTGTAAAACAAATTATAGAAGTTGGCGAGTCAAACGAAAATTCAATTATCATTCTTGATGGCCTCGAAAAAGACGATATTGTTTACCTTACCATCCCTAAAAATGCCGATGATTTGGATTATAAAGGATTAGAAATATACGAACGCCTTAAAGCCAAACGTGTTAAAGAAAAGAAAAAAGCCAGGGAGGAAAGGAAACTTCGCGAGCAAGAAGAAAAAGAAATGAAAGCAAAACAAAAAATGATGAACGGTGGAACATTCAAAAAAGGCGATATGCAAAAAATGATGAAGGGCAAGGGCAAGGGCAAGGGCAAAAGAAAAAAATAACTACATCTGATGATTAAAAGATATTTACACGATATAAACATTGCCATCGAAGCCATTCTTGCCAACAAGATGAAATCGATATTGACCGCCCTGGGAATTATTTTTGGCGTGGCTGCCGTAATAAGCATGTTGGCAATTGGGAATGGAGCACAGCAGGAAATTCTCGAACAAATGAAAATGGTGGGGGTAAATAATATTGTAATTTCCCCCATCGTAATCAGCTCCCAATCGGACGAAGAGGAGGAAGGCGAAAATGCGCCGAAGAAATTTTCGAGAGGCCTTACCCTGGCCGATGCCGAAGGGATTGCCGAAATTTTGCCAACAGTAAATAAGATAAGCCCCCATATCTTTATAAACTCTTATGTGATATTTAACGGAAAACGGAAAAGTGCTAAACTCGAAGCTGTTACAAATCATTTTTTCGAGTTGTTCGATTATCGTTTGGAGGATGGCAAATATTTTAACGAATACCAGGAAGACCATGGTTTACCAGTTTGTGTGATAGGTTCGGAAATAAAAAGCCGCTTTTTTGAAACATCAAACCCCATTGGCCAATACCTGAAATGTGGCAACGAATGGTTACGAGTGGTGGGTGTTCTGGAAAGGCGCAATGTTACATCGTCGGGGGCAGGAAAAGTAGATGTTGGAAATTCGAACGAAAAAATATACCTGCCTGTAAAAACTATGTTGATGCGTTATAAAAACCGTGGAATAATTACAGCAAAAAAACTCAGGGGAAATACTTATAGTGGCAATGGTTGGTCATCGAGGAGCAGTGCCAAAGGGCTTGGCGCGAATTATCATCAGTTAGACAAAATAATTGTACAGGTAAAAGAAACCGAGCATCTTACCCCAACTACCGAAGTGATTCAACGATTTCTTTTGCGACGACATTCAGGCGTACCCGATTTTGAAATAACCGTACCCGAACTTTTGCTCAAACAACAGCAACGCACAAAA
>JAYENH010000796.1:0-1864 GCA_034721995.1 Bacteroidota bacterium | reverse complement strand
TTTGAGTATATCGCGAAAATTTTCAATCCTATCGCCATTTTCAGATATTACAGGAATAGCATTTATTGCCAAGCCATTATCACTTACTGCACTACGAACCCTTGCGTGATGAAGTGGTGCATGGTATCGGCCAAAATCGAAATAATGACATTTCAGTTTTTCATTGTCGACTAAAACCAAAGCTGCATGACCAACTTTGTAGTAATGGTTATCGCTTAGTCCAATAAAATTTGAAATCCCATCGTACCAATCGCCGGGTTGTTTGCAATAGGTTTCGGGCCAGGCAATGGCAATGGCAAAACCGGTATGTCGATATTTTTGGATCATTTTTCCAAGCCCTCTTCTAATTTATGTCCTTCCTCAATTATAAGCTTAAAAAACAAATCCATGTCCGATTTTTCAAGTTCGGCATTTGCTGTTACAAGGCGAATTGTAAGAATATCGCCAAGATATCCGTAGTTAACAATAGTTTTTCCACTTTTCCGTAGCAATTCCCTAAGTTTGAGATTGAATTTATTTAGGTCTGTTTTGTGAGCGGGAATATAGCGAAAGCAAACAGTAAACGATTGACGGGCTACAATAAGTTCCAGCCGGGAATTATCTTCCACTTTTGCTTCGGCATATTTTGCAATCTCGATTAAATTGTCAATTCGGGCACGATAGCCTTCGAGTCCAAAATATTTCCAGGCAAACCAAAGTTTAACAGCATCTACTCTGCGGCCACATTGAATCGATTTTTTTCCTAAATCTTCAATCATATCAATATCATGAAAAATATAATCTGTATTGATATCGGTGATATTATGCTGGAGGCTTCCCTTCTTTTTTACCAGAATAACAGAACAGACTAGGGGGATATTCATTAGCTTATGTGGGTTCCATGCAAACGAATCGGTTTTTTCGATACCATTCATTAAATAGCGATGCTTGTTGCTAAGAAGTATTGAACCGCCAAACGAACCATCGGCATGTAACCAAATATTATGCTTTTTACAGATTCCTGCCATTTCTTCGATAGGGTCATAAGCTCCCAGCAAAGTTGTTGCGCAGGTTGCACTTACAAAAAATGGTTTTTCGCCACGCAAAATCGAATCGCTAATTTCTCTTTCCAGTTCTGCCGGAATAAGTTTTCCGAATTTATCGGCTTTAACTTTGATTACATTATTTGCGCCTATGCCCAGGATATTTGCAGCCGTTTCGAATGAATAATGTGCATGTTGGTTAACAAAAGCTGTAAGCTTTAAATTCCGGTCGTAGCCTGAAAATCTGCCTTCGGGAAAAATCTTATTGCGCGCCGAAAACATTGCAATCAAATTGGCATTGCTCCCACCGCTTACAAAAATTCCATCCCCATCCCCGTAACCTGCATAGCTGTTCATTAAAGCAATCATTTCCGTTTCGATTACTGTTGCAAGCGGGGCAACTTCGTAAGTGTACATCGAAGTATTTGCAAGTGAGGTAAAAACTTCGCCAATAAATGCAGGGAAATTAAAACCCGAATATAACTGATTCAGAAACTGCTTGTTTCCTGTACGTACCGAATATTCCAGATATTTATCCAACAACTCAAGAAATTCATTTTCGGAAACCGCAGCTTCTTTAACCGGAACATCAATTATCTCATTTATCCCGGAAGGTAATTTATACTTTACAACAGGCGCGTTATTATTGTTATTATCATGAAGATATTTTTTTATCTTCTCAAATGATTCTGAAAGTATCGTTATATTATTCATTAATATTATATTTTAATATATATGAAAGCAAATGTCGGTCATCTGATTTACATCACCCACATTTCAGCTTCCTGTTTCCGTCTTCTAACTCATTTCTTCCATCTTTTTAATAATGTCATATTCCCCGG
>JAYENH010000795.1:0-1866 GCA_034721995.1 Bacteroidota bacterium | reverse complement strand
GGATAATCACCGCTACCAACCACAATATTGAAGAGCAAAGCACCGATGGTGATTTTAGGCTCGACCTATATCACAGACTTAGTGCTTTTGAAATCCATATACCACCCTTGCGAGACAGGAAAGAGGATATCCCTGAATTGCTGAATTATTTTTTCATGATGTTTGCCTCGAAGATGAACCGGGAGATTAGCCATGTGGAAGAAAAAGCTATCCAGATACTTATGGACTATAACTTTCCGGGCAATGTACGCGAGTTCAGAAACCTTGTTGAACGGGCAGTAATATTATCCGAAGGAAAGATTATTAAACCTGAGCACTTTCCAAGCATAATTAAAAAGAATGGAAATGGCCAAAGTTTCGGGACTTTTGACCTTTTACTGAACGAAAAAAACCTAATTGAGAAAGCCCTCGAAAAATGTGATAACAATAAAAGCAAGGCTTCTAAAATATTGAATATTTCGTGGAATGCCCTTCACCGCAAAATGAATAAATTTCAATTATGCTAATGTGTGTGATTTTAAAACTTACGACATACTCTTAAAATAACATTGAAACAATCATTATTAACCTACAGTCTCTGGCTCTCCTATCTGAATAATCCGTATTTGCATATATTTCTTATGTTTTCATACATTTTTTTGTCTATTCGAAATCGAAGACACTCTTCGGAAATGGAAAGAAATAGCATATATCACTGAATATATAATACTTACAGTAGGTGAAAAATAGTATATAGTCAAGATACTCTTCGAAATAAAAGACTTTACATTTAATTGCCAACACCCTTGAGTTTGTCTATCTTGTACATTACCAACAACATATAAATTGTGGCACATCAATTGAAAAGGCTGACCTCGAAAAAACTTTATTTATAAAATTAACTTTAGTATCAACTTAAATTTTAAAAAACATGAAAACTTTAAAAACTTTATCAGTAATCGTTCTTGCGGTTTTAACTTTAACCGCAGTTTCTAACCAGGCATTTGCCCAAACTGCTGAAACAGACAGTGAAAACATTACATTAACCGCCTACTTAAACACAACTTTAGCATTAACACTTGATGCAAGTACAGTAACCTTTACTTTCGACGAACTGTCGGAATACCAGAATGGTATTGGTGCAGCAGACGAAGTAACCTTAACAGGTGATGTAGCTTCAACAGGTAACTGGAAGCTTGCTTATAAGGCAACTACTACTTTAGAGCATCAGGATCAAGCAGGAACAACAATTCCATTGAATCAGGTTGGTGTTCGTGCCGGTTTAACAGGTAACTATGCAGCACTTGGTTATACTAGCAATAATGCCTCAGCAAATCCATTAGCATTAGAATCAAGCGATGTTGTTATCTTAACAAAAGCAACAGGAGAAAGCAATGCCGGTGCATCTGCCGATAACGGATTTACCATCTATTGGGAAATGGGTACAGGAAATGGAAACATGAATGCTACAAGTCTTTTTACTGCTGACTACCGAAGAGGCGAGTATGAGGCAACAATCCAGTTTACATTAACAGAAGTATTTCCATAATATATGATTCTCTTTAATCAACTTAACTACAACTTTAAAAAAAGCTTCCAATTTGGGAGCTTTTTTTATTTTAGACTAATGAGTATCTTTGATTTCGAAAATTATTAAGGAGATGAGAATTTTACTATATATATTTTTATTAGTCAACCTTGCTGCTCTTGCAGGAAACGAGCCTGAATTGCCTGATGAGTCGGTGGAAATTTGCCCTTCGGTTATGCAATCAACAACTTTAACAAGTTTGTCGCTTACCATTATTGCTACCGAAATGGTATTCAACTTCTACTTTTTAAGCGATTACACAAATGGTCTGGGCGCAAACCACGATCATTATTTTTCAG
>JAYENH010000794.1:0-1869 GCA_034721995.1 Bacteroidota bacterium | reverse complement strand
GTTTCCCTCGCCGTCGGCGAGGGAAACCCTATGCTATTACATAACGGAGCTTCACCCCTCAAAATAAGCTTTAGCCCTCAGATTGGCTATTCAATTATTTGACAGAAATCATTAAGCTACTGATTACGAATATTATCATCTCATTATTTTGAAAATAATATACAAAGTCAATAAGAAATCTTAATTCTTACGCAACGTAATCATTTTGTTATTTGCACAGATTTTAAAACAAGCATAGCTTGATTTTTTGTGTAAATTATTTACAATCTGAGAATCTGTGGCTTTATATTATTGCCTTTATAATTTTTGTTGCTATAAACATTTATTTAGTCTCTGCAAGAAAACGCCAATAACCGCGTTATGCTCATCTTTAAAACAGGAGTTTTCGTGCAGGCACTAAGTAAATTTTTCAATAACTTACCCATAAGATCATAATTTAATTCTATTGAATTAGCTTAGTAGCACAATTCGGCTGCCCGTCGAAAGTTGTACATAATATAATCAAGCTTATTCTGTCTGCAAGAGTTTTAGCTTTTAACAAAATTTTAATACTTTATTAAGTTACTTTTGCAGCAACAAATCAGACTATAAACCGTAAGAAATTTATTTATACTAAAATTACTTTGTTATGAGAAAAATTACTCTGTTTTTAGCCTTCTTGTTAGTAGCGGGAATAGGCTTTTCACAAACCAAGAAAAACCAAAACGAAGCAAGCATTAAGTTGCTGAATTCTTCGGATTCAAAATCTGTGATTAGCTTTTCGTTTGAAGATTTCGAAATAAATGAAGTCGAAATTCCTAAAGCTGTTATGCACAAACTTTCGCTTGGTGATGCAACACCCATATTGCTTGAAGCTGCCCCCGAAGTTTTAAAACTTACTGCTTCGGTAGTGATTCCCGACAAAGCCGAAATGACAGTAAAAGTTGTGGACTCGAAATATGTCGATTATCCCAATGTTTCGCTGCTTCCTTCAAAAGGAAACCTGACACGGGATATTGATCCTGCCACTGTACCTTATTCTTTTGGCAAGGCATATCAACAAGATGAATTTTTTCCTGCAAAACTTACACAATTACGTGAGCCTTTTATCCTGAGGGATTATCGTGGGCAAACTGTTGTTGTTTATCCTTTTCAATACAATCCGGTAAAAAAGTTGCTTAGGGTGTATCATGAAATGGTAGTTGAAATCTCCAAAAAGTCGGACAATGGCCAAAATATCCTGGTAAGAAATAAATCTGTTGAAAGGGTTTCTTCCGAATTTAACCAGTTATATACAAATCAATTCCTGAATTATAATCAACAAAAATATACCCCTGTTGTTGATGAGGGCCGGATGTTAATTATTTCCTATGGCTCCTACATGGCAAATATGCAGGATTTTATCGACTGGAAAATCCAGGCAGGAATGGAGGTCGATATAGTTAACGTTTCTACAATAGGGAACTCGGCTGCAATAAAAACTTATGTCGAAAACTATTACGTAAGCCCCGGGTTAACATTCTTGTTGCTGGTTGGCGATCATGCCCAGGTTCCTTCATATAGTGCATCGGCCGGGATGTCGGACAATACTTACGGATACATAACCGGTAGCGACCATTACCCCGAGGTTTTTGTTGGCAGGTTTTCGGCAGAGAACACCAATCATGTTGCAACTATGGTTGACCGTTCGGTCGATTACGAAAAATATCCAACAATCAATGACTTTTATGCTAAAAATATTGGTATTGCTTCGAGCCAGGGTCCCGGCGACGATAACGAAATGGACTATGAACATGTAAGAAATATGCAAACCGATTTACTGGCCTACAATTATTCCTCATGTTCCGAATTGTTTGATGGTAGTCAGGGTGGACTTGATGCAGTAGGCAA
>JAYENH010000793.1:0-8396 GCA_034721995.1 Bacteroidota bacterium | reverse complement strand
CGTATATTTCACAAAAGTTATTTTCAAAAATAGATTTGAAAGGTAGTTTAACATTTGTTTGAAATGTTAAACTACCTTTCAAATGTATTTTTGAAAATAACTTTTGTGAAATATACGAGTATCAGCATTTTAATCTTACAAGTAAAAAAACAGAAGATTGTATTTTCTGTTCACCTGCAAATGAGATTATCTTTGAAACCGCCTTTGCCTATTCAATGTTTGACAAATTTCCTGTATCAGAAGGACATTCTTTGATTATACCTAAAAGACATGTTTCGAACTATTTCGATTTAACCCTCAATGAACAAATTGCATCTCAATTAATTATAAATAGATTAAAATTATTTCTTGACGATAAATATAATCCTGACGGATATAATGTAGGTGTAAACATTGGAAAAACAGGTGGGCAAACTATTAATCACGTACATATTCATTTAATTCCACGATATGTAGGCGATGTGAGAAACCCCATTGGTGGTGTTAGAAATGTAATTCCAAATAAAGGTGATTATATTGCTAATAAAAAAAACTGGGAAAATCAAAAATTGATGATAATAAACAAAAAATGCAAGTAAGTATAAATATTATGAACTCGGAAGTAACTGAACAATCTTCAAATAAAGTATAATTTACAAGCTAAAAGCATGATTAACAAACTACAAAATATCAACAACTTATTTTCAGAAATCAAGAAACTTATTGAAGAAGCAAGACAGAATGTTGCTGTTGTTGTTAATGCAACTACGACAATTCTTTACTGGAATATTGGCGAACGCATAAATAAAGATATACTTGGGAACAAACGTGCAGAATATGGCAAAGAGCTTGTAAAATCACTATCACGAAACCTGACCGAAGAATATGGAAAAGGATGGAGTGAAAAACAACTTTGACATTGTCTACGCATTGCGGAGACTTTTCACAATAAAGAAATTCTCTACACACTGTGTAGACAATTAAGCTGGTCGCATCTTCGAACAATAATGTATTTAAAAGATGGTATAAAAAAAGAGTTTTATATTGAAATGGCTCAGTTGGAGAATTGGAGTGTAAGAACCTTAAACGAGAAAGTTGATTCCATGCTTTTTGAACGGACAGCAATTTCGAAGAAACCTAACGAATTGATTAATCATGAATTAAAAGAACTTAGAGAAGAAAACAAACTATCTACCGACCTTGTATTTCGCGACCCAAATTTTCTCAACTTTCTTGGATTAGAAGACAGATATAGCGAAAAGACTTTGGAAGATGCCATTTTAAGGGAACTTGAAAAGTTTAGACTTGAATTAGGGCAAGGCTTTACATTTGTTGAACGTCAAAAACGAATGTTAATTGATGGTGACAGCTTCAAACTTGATTTGCTATTTTACCACCGAAAACTGAAAAGACTTGTAGCCATTGACTTAAAATTAGACAGGTTCAAAGCACAGTTTAAAGGGCAAATGGAATTATATCTTCGATACCTTGAGAAACATGAAACAGAAAAAGGAGAAGAAACGGTTAAAAACAAAGAGACTGGAATAGCCAGCCCACACAGCCAACGCTTTTTTGCCGCTCCTAAAAAACTATTTTTGCATTAATATTAGTGCTTCGATTAAGAAAAAATATGAGTGTAAATAATTTATTAACTAACTGAAAATGAATAAAGCCCAGCATACAACAATGTATATGAAAAAATCTTTTTTATTTATCGCCACAATTACTATTGTTTTAAGCAGCTTTGCATTGCTTGGACAGAATGTTAATATCTCCAATGGCAATGTTTTTGAAGGAGAGCCATTTTTAAGAATAAATCCAAGTAATTCACAACACTTGGTGCATACATGGATGGGCTATGACCATCCTTATAAGGTAGCAATTTATTATAGAGTGAGTTTTAATGGAGGTATTTCATGGAGTGCAAAAACAAAAATCCAACAAGAGAACAATCTTTTCTCCGCAGCTGACCCAAGTATTGATTTTGATAATCAAGGAAATGTTTTTCTTTCTTATGTTGAGTTTATTAATCCACCAATTACATCAGATTCGGGTGGAATATTTATTCGTAAATCAATTGATGGAGGATTGACATGGAATACTTCTGTAAAGGTAATGGATATGCATTCAGACCTGGGCAAAAAAGCAATTGACCGACCATGGTTGAGAATTGACAGATCTGGTGGTGTTAATGATGGTAATATTTATATAACATCTATGAATATGAAGGGCGTTACAAATCCTCCATACAAGCCTTATCTTCACCGTTCCTTTGATGGTGGAAACACTTGGGAACAATGGAAATATTTAGATACTACCAATTGGTTGGCTGGTATTTGGATACCGCATCCGCATCCAACCCCCGACATTTCCAGTAACGGTAAATTTCATGCTGTATATCCAAGTTATGTATATACACAAAGTCCGTATATTCAATATATCCATGTGCACAGTAGTGATGCGGGTAATACCCTCTCATACAACTCTGTCTTTTTTGATATTAATAATGCAAATGATACCTTATCAAAAAAAGGTTTTCTATTAAGAACCGACCCTTCGGATTCTAATCATTTAGTTTTATTAAATATTTCGAATGATAATGGTGATTTTGATGTATTTATTCATGAAAGTTTTGATGAAGGAACATCATGGTCAAATGCAATAAGAATCAATGACGACCCAATTGCTAATAATCGTATGCAAGATTTGGTTTGGGCAGATTATGATGAGGACGGAGACCTCTTTGTGGCTTGGCGAGACAGAAGAAATGCCCCGGATTCAACATTTACAACTTCTTCTGAAATATGGGGAGCAATAAAATGGAAAGATTCAACATTGTTCTCATCAAATTTCTTAATATCTGATTCTCTTGTACCATACGATACAATTCTTGGAGCAACATCAGGTAATGATTTTATGTCTGTTCAATTTGTTAATGATACTATATATTCTGTTTGGGGTTCAAATCAAGATGGTTCGTTAGACATCTGGTTTCAAAGAACTTTTATTTCCGGTGTAACATCAATCATTGATATAAAGAAAGAACTAAATAATGATATTTATATTTATCCAAACCCGGCATCTAACAAGATAAATGTACAAATAGACACAAGATATAACGAGCTTGAAATCTTTGTTTTTTCTATATTGGGAGAAAGAATACTGTCTGTTAAAAATCAAACAGAACTTGACATAAGCTTTCTTGCAACCGGAACGTATTTCATAAAAGTTAAATTTGATGGGAAAATGGAATTGAGTAAAATAATAAAAATAAGATAATGCCAGTAGGTAACAATGTATATAAATCGTTGGGCAATATGTTGTTAAATGAAATTTGTAGCAATAAATAAACTCCGTTATAAAAGATAGCCTTTTCTTGCAGAGACTTCAGGAAAAACCTCTGCAAACACATCTACTATTGATGGATAAGTATTTTTAAGCACTTGCGGGATTTGTGATTTCTCAATGAATTCTGCTTTTGTAATATCTTCTTCGCTTTGTGGCTTTGGCTTTTCTGTGCCCGAATATGAAAACTCAAACCAATAGGTTTTTTTCAGGATAAATTTCCCTTTTAATCTATAAGTATGATATGTTGGCTGAAGTTTTTTAACTTGTTGAATACCGGAAATCCCACATTCCTCTTCAATTTCACGGATGGCAGATTCTAATGGTTTTTCGCCTTTTTCCATTTTCCCTTTTGGCAAGTCCCAAACACCAAGCCGCTCAATTACCAAAACCTGCTTGTTTTGATTTTTCACCAAACCTCCTGCTGCCTCAATAAATTTAAAATCGGCAATTATTTTCCGAAGGATTTTCTGCGGATCATCACTTTCGATTAGGGCAATATTTTTTTCTTCTGATGCATCAAAATTCAGGATAAAATCTTTTAAACTATTCCGATAATCATAAATTAAAATATTGTTGCTCGGTTTAGTTTTATTCTCAGTCGGTTTTGCAATTAACAATACCCTGTTGTAAAAATATATTCGGATCATTATTTTTTCTGATTTAGTTTTTGCAAGATAATATTTATTAGTGATAGAAAAAGTTCGTTTTTAACCTTGATTATTCATTATTTACCTGATTATGATTTACCTGATTCAACACTAATTAAGCATTCTTTCTCACCCAATTGTTTTCTTGGCGTATGCGTTTTTTACAAACCCGCAAAGCTATTTTTTATTTCTTGCCGCCACTAATAAGTAGAAGCGTATATTTGTGCCTTACATAAATTACTAAGGAACAATGACAAATATTTCGAACCGGATAATATCGGGTTTATTAGAAATTGGTGCTATTCAACTGCGCCCCGATCAGCCGTTTAAATGGGCATCGGGCTGGAATTCCCCAATTTATTGCGACAACAGGAAAACCTTATCTTTCCCCCGGATCAGGAAGCTGATAACAAAAAACATATCAGAAATAATAAAAGAAAAATACCCCGATGTTGAAGTTATTGCAGGGGTAGCAACCGGAGCAATTGCGCAAGGGGCATTGGTTTCCGACCTTCTTGATCTGCCTTATGTTTACATCCGATCGAGCGCAAAAGGGCATGGCATGGGAAACCTGATTGAAGGAAAAATTGTAGCAGGGCAAAAAGTTGTAGTTATCGAAGACCTTATTTCGACAGGGGGCAGCAGTTTAAAAGCTGTTGAAGCCCTGCGAAAATCCGACTGCGATGTGTTGGGGATGATTGCAATATTTTCTTATGGCTTTCAGGTTTCGAAAGATAATTTTACCAGTGCACATTGCGAATTAACTACCCTGGCCGGTTACGGGCAACTAATTGAGCAGGCACTTGAAACCGGACTGATAAAAGAAAATGAAGCGAACACATTGAAAGAATGGAGGAAATCTCCACAAACATGGAGTAAATAAATTATGGCCGATATGACACGTTTCGAAGGACATCAGCGGAAAATTAACAAACCTGCTGAAACTGTTTTTTCTTTCATTTCTGATTTTAATAATTTCCAGGACACCATTCCTCAGGATAAAATACAAAACTGGCAGGCCACTGCCGATACTTGTTCGTTTACCGTGGCAGGCGTTGGCGAAATGGCAATGCAAATTGTAGAGAAGAAGCCATTCAATTTGATAAAAATAGAAAACCAGGCAAAAGCCAAAAACGAATTCATGTTGTGGGTTCAGCTCAAACAAATTGACGAACAAGATACCAGGCTGAAAATCACATTTGATGTACGTTTAAATGCCATGCTGAAAATGATGGCAAAAAAACCATTGCAAAACTTTATTGGAACTCTTACCGATAGGATTGCCGAATCGTTCAATCAAAGGTAGGGGAAAGATGGAAGTCGGAAGTTGGAGGGCTGAAGTTGGAAGATTGGACCACATGCTTTTACACTGCATTATTTAAATATAGCTACGAACCTTTGGCTATTTTTAAAAAAATTGTAACTATTTGAAAACTGTCCCCGTCATAGCTTCAAATTTTTAAAAACAACGATTTAAAACTCTAATCATGAAAAAAACAGTTTTAGTTACAGTAGCATTTTTAATTGTATTCGCATTTCAGTTATCAGCTCAGGAAAAAGACACCATCCGTATTAAAATCGGAACTAAGAAAATTCTTATTATCGAAGAAATAGGCGAAAACGTTGAGGGTATTGATATTCATATCGACTCGCTTGATAACGACTATGATTTCGATTTTGATGAATTTAGCAAAGAAGAAGAATCGGAAAATGAATTCGAAGGCCACTGGCATGGTTTTGAATTTGGGTTTAACGGACTATTAAATGCCGATTACGAAATGCCCGGTACAGATAACCCAATGGCAATAAACAACGCCCGCTCGTGGACATTCGGCATTAACTTGTTCCAGAAAGACATACCATTGATAAAAGAAAATTTTGGCCTTATTGGAGGCTTGGGAATGCAATTCAGGAACTATCATTTCGAGAATAATTACCCAATGAAAAATAATGATGGTAACTTAGATTGGATTGTGGCTGACGACAAGGATTACAGTAAAAACCGCTTACAGGCAACATATCTGACAGGAGTACTTGCTATGGAATTTCAGGCACCGGTTGGCAATAAGGACCATGAGTTTTTTCTTATGGCCGGAGCTTACGGCAATTTCAGGATGGGATCGAACCTCATGCAAAAATGGGAAGAAGATGGTAAAAAACAAAAAGACAAGATTAAAGACGACTTCTACCTAAACGACCTTGAATATGGCCTGACCGGCAGGATTGGGATTGGCAAAATTAATTTATTTGCAAACTACAGTTTAACCCCATTGTTTAAAGAAGGCAAAGCTCCTGAGTGGAATCCCGTTACCGTAGGGATAATGATTGTTGGATTTTAACCCAAATAATAAATTTAATAAAACATTTTATTTCAATCGATGAATTAACCTGAGTATAAATCAGGTGAGTTTTCCAGAGTTACAGTTTAGGCTGCTTTCGAACCAGAAGGCAGCCTTTTTTTTGTAAATAGTCTCTGCAAGAGACTTTCGAAAAACAGGAGTTCTCGTGTAGACACTAAATATGCAAAGGAAATCCAGGCTGCCCCGTATTTTCGCCAAACAACTTCAAAATTAATTTTGCGAATAATCTGTGGCTTTTTTATTTCTTTACCCGCTATAAAACTGAAACATTAAAACTATGCTCCTAACTCTAAAAAACATATCAAAATCATATTTTAACCAACTCGGGAATGTGCAAAGGCAAATCCTCAACGGGCTGGATCTTTCGGTTGAAAAGAGCGATTCTATTGCTATTGTAGGGTCTTCGGGTTCGGGCAAAACTACCATTTTAAACCTGATCGGGAAACTTGATCTGCCCGATTCGGGAGAGTTACTTTTTAATGGAAAAGACCTTAATGCTTTATCGAAAAAAGAAACACTTGCATATCGCAACCGGAGCATTGGTTTTGTTTTTCAGCAGCATTTTTTGTTGCCCCAGTGCAGCTTGTGGGAGAATGTTTTAATACCGGCACTGCCCAATAAGTCGATGATGAAAGAGGCTGAAGGCAGGGCAGAAGAATTGCTCCGGCAACTTGGCTTATGGGAGTTGCGCCATCAAAAGCCCGGCGAGCTTTCCATTGGCGAATGTCAGCGAACAGCTTTGGTGCGGGCTGTAATAAACAAACCGGTACTGCTCCTTGCCGACGAGCCTACAGGCTCTTTAGACGAAAGCAATGCCAACCAACTTGCCGACTTGCTTTTGGAATTGAACAAAACCGAAAGCACCACTTTAATTGTAGTTACCCATTCCTTGTCGATTGCAAAAAAAATGGGAAAAATTTATGAGTTAAAGAAGGGTAAACTCGAAAGCTGGCTGACATGAAAATATATCACATAATATTTAACAGTTCGCATTATTATTGGAAACGAAACCTTTATGTATCCCTTGCTGTGGCTTTATGTGCGGCTGTTATAACCGGGGCATTAATTGTTGGCGACTCGGTGCGTTACAGCCTTGAACAAACAGCCCGGTATCGTTTGGGGACAACAGATTATTCCATTACGGCAGGCGAAACTTTTTTTACCCAAAACTTAGCTACTAAATTAAATAATGATGAAAACATTGCGGCAAGTGCTGTGGTAAAATTGCAGGGAAGTGCCACCTCGCAAGGCAGCAAACTTCGCCTTAATAAAGTGCAGTTTATTGGAATCGACAAAAACTTTAACAAAGCAAGCAGTTCGGATTATTTCGACTCTATCCCCGCCGGCGAAGTAATTGTAAGCCAAAATGTGGCATTGCGTTTAAACCTTGAAGTTGGAAATTTTTTGCTGCTTAAAATTGAAAAAGCCGGTCTGATGCCCAAAAATACGCCCTTTGTTTCTGATGAAAACCAATATGTTTCGCGCAGGGTAAAGATTAACAAAATTGCAGATAAAGAGCATCTTGGAAGGTTTGGCTTGCTAAACTCCCAAACAGCACCATTTAATATTTTTGTTCCTGTCGATTGGCTAAACAAGCTGATGGAAATGGATGCACGGGCGAATTTAATTCTTATCAATTCTGAAAAAAGGAAAGAAGAAATTGCTCTTAAACTCCAGAAATCAATTAGGATGAAAGATTTAGGATTAATTCTAAAACAACATCCGCAAAAAAACTATTGGGCAATAAGCTCTGATAAGGTTTTTATTAAAGATAATGTTGCAGATAAAATCAGGGAGATTTTTCCCGACAGCCGGCAAGTGCTCACATATTTTGCAAATTCAATAAAATCGAAAAAAAACAGCTCGCCATATTCTTTTGTTTCCACCCTTAACAACGATTATGTTAGAGAAGATGAAATCGTAATCAATTCGTGGCTGGCAGAAGATTTACAGGTTAAAACCGGCGACACTTTATCAATGGATTATTTCAGTATTGGCTTATTGCGGGAGCTGGAAGAACATTCCGAAAATTTTATTGTCAGGCGCGTAATCCCTATTGAAA
>JAYENH010000792.1:0-1873 GCA_034721995.1 Bacteroidota bacterium | reverse complement strand
AAGATTTTTTTAATTATCCTCCTGTGTGTTAAAATTCCTTAGCATGTATGTTTCATGATATGTGATTTTACAGGCCATTTTATTTAGGTTTACATTCCATTTATAGAACTACAATAAAACCCGGAAAGTAAAACTTTCAAATTGAACAAGTCTTGTTCTTGATGCTTCCTTGCCTTCCTGCCGGCAAAGGCAGGGCAAACAGGCAAGAGACTTCCGAAAAACAGGAGTTTTCCTGTTGGCACTATTTATGCCCAAAATTACCACCAAAGCTGCTTACCGTCTGCATCGATCGTAAAAATACGTTCTTCTTCGCGGCCATCTTTTTTCTTAAACCACAACAAAGCATTTTCTGGTATTCCTTCAGAAACAAAAACATTGTTTTCGACAATAGCTTCTTTTATCAATTGCCATTTATTGTCCCAGTAAAAAAGTTCGTACACAATTTCATTCGTCAGGTTTCCTTTGCCAATATTATCGGTTGTAAGGCCTGATGTCCTTTTTGTTGTGAGGCCAAAAGTGTAGGACAAATCTTTATTTTCGGAAGCAATCAATTCTTCAACTTCGCCATTTTCGTTTAGCAGAAATGCCGGGCCTGCCGGAACAATCTTGCCGTTTTTATAGTAGGCAGGAAGATAAGCAATCCCTAAGCCCATATCCTTAAAAACAACTTTGTTGTTTTCTAAGATCTGCCCCCAGTAAATGGCTTTCCATTTGCCCGAATTGAAAACACAGATATATGCAAACTCAGTACTGTCGGGCTTTTCTTTTACTAATGTAAGGCTAACATCCGCAACCGGGCCATACTCTTTTGTTACATCAATTTGTGTTGCCGAGTTCAGGTATTTTGGAACTTTTACCCAATCTTTTTTAATTTCCATAATGCTTTCGGCCTGCTTCGAAAATGTTTTACGAAACACTTTAGCCTTTACACTCCTAAGCTTGTATTCCATAGGATTCGCCTCGCCACCCATAAAAATTATTGTTTTACCATTTTTATCAAGCAGGGCGTTCCATGCGTGATTGTTTCCCGTGTTTGCCCAGTAAGGCGTGTAATCGCTCATAACCGAAACCCCACACGAGCGCATGGCAAAAATGGCCAGATTTGTCATGTCTTCGCAGCGCCCCATTTTTTTATCTAACAATTCGCTTAGTCCCTGGTCGGTTGGGTGTTCGTAGTACCTCTCGTCGAAGTGAAACCATGACCTGATATTATTATTTATTAAGTTGCAGGCAAGGATTGGGTCATCGGAATTTTTCATCGAATCTTTCAACCAGGCATATTCCTCTAAGAAATATGGCCGCCATTCTTCCAAAGGTTCGTTAGTGCTTCGATAAGGCAGGATAAACTCGCAAAACTGATCGAAACTCAGATGCTTTGCCCAGGGAAATTGCCATGCTTCGAAAGCCAGATCAATATTTTTAATCAGGAATTCGGCCTTTATTACTTCGTGATCCTGAATAAATTTATTTCTCTTGAAATGGATATTGCCCTTATTGTTTTCAAGACTGTCCCAGGCATCGAGCAATTCAGAATAATTTTCAAAGCCAAGTACATTGAAAGGTATCACGGCATTTGTGCTATCGACCAAATCGAAAGTAACATAGCTGTGTTTGCGGCCCATGTTCCCAATAAGAAAACAGGCGGCCTTGTATTTCAGGCTGTCTTTATCGCTCTTAAAATGCTGAAGGGTTTTTTCAAGTTCCGTGCGGTTTTCGCCCGCTAATTCCAAGACCTTTTCAACATTATCGGGATACTTTGGGGCACTGCAGGAAACCATAATTCCGGCAAGTAAAATAAAAATGTATTTTTTCATATCATTTTTCGTCAAGTTGTTAATACGTAAATTCGTCGATATTAATTCATCATTAGTCA
>JAYENH010000791.1:0-8412 GCA_034721995.1 Bacteroidota bacterium | reverse complement strand
TGGTTTCTGCTATTTCTTCAAATGAAAGTCCATTAATTCTACCTGTTTTGTCGTCAACTCCGATGATAATTAAGCCACCCTTTGTGTTGGAAAACGCCACCATTTCGGTGCCTATTTTGTATGCATTATTAATGCGGACTTTAAATTGCACAACGCTTGATTCGCCTTTTTGTATTAAATCTAATAATTCTAATGCGTCCATAATTCGTAAATTCTTTTTCTGTTATTAAATGCTTCTTTTCCACCTTCCATAATGTTCACAATATCTTTTCTTATTGTTTCTTCATCAATACTTCCAAAATTGGTTTCAATAATTTTAGAATCGTAGCTACAAGATACTATTTGCTCACAGTCTCCTAAAACTGGAATGTTTGGATTGTGAGTAGCGAATATAAATTGAGATGAATTTTTTAATTCTTTTAATACTTTTATCACATCATTATAGATAGTTTGATTATCTAAATCATCCTCTGGCTGGTCAATAATTATTAAATCACTGTCTTTCAATGTGAGTAAAAATATAATTAACGCTGATGCTCTTTGACCTAAAGAATGTTCATTTAACGAACGTCTTTTATAAATGATTTGAAATTTATCAGGTATTCGATATGTTAAGAAAGCCCCTATGTTTGAATCAAAGTATTCTTTAAATGTATGAAGTTGATTATCGGATAAACTACTTTTAATATTACTTTTCTCTACCCATAAATCATTGTACACACTAATTAAATCATTATAATTATTCGAGATAGTTTCAATTTTACTATAATTAATATTACTACCTCTGATATTTTCCTTTAAATAAGCTTTAAAATCATCTTTATTACCCTTAAAGTTCACATTAATTTTAATGGCATCTTGGTCATCATTTACTTTTTTGATTTCTTCTTGAACAATTTCAAATTCATTGTGCCATAATCCTTGAAGTTCAATTAAGGATTGTTTTAATCGAATTTGCAATTCGTTTTTCTTTTTAGATAATTTTTCTAATTCAAAAAGTTGAGCTTTTGTTAAATCAAGCTCTTTAGTATATTTCACATAATCATCAGCCTGAATGTTAGGCAGATGTATTTCTCTCTTCTTTTTTGAAAACTCTTCTTTTAATTTATTGTATTTATCAGTAAATGCTTTTTGTTTCTCTGATAGCTCTTCATTTTTATTAGTTAGTCGAATCAAAATATCTCCTAATTCATCAAATATTTTTTCAAATGCAATAAGAGATTGTGTAATTTGTTCTAAATCTGTAACATTTTCTTTAGATACATATGTTTTAAAAGCTTCAAAGCCATCATTAAACTCTTGAATAAATCCATCCAATGCATCAATTATTTTGACTTCAAATCTATTAACACGTTTAATGAAATTTACGTCTTTATTGAATACGATCTGTTTTTCAAGTTTTTTGTCAATTTTATGTTTTTTGAATACTTGTATCCTATTGGTTAATTCGGCTTGTTTTTCTTCAAATTCAGTTTTTCTTGCAATTTTAGAATCAATCTTCTTAATTTCACCTAACAACTTTATTACCTCTTGGTTTTTATCTTCAACTTCCCTTTTCTTATCAGCAAGACGATTTCCGATAAGTTTATTTATCAGATACTCGGTAGATAAAGAGTCCCCAATCTGTGAAAGGTCTTTTTGTCCAAAATAGATTGGTTTTTTTACAATAGCATTTGGTTTTAATCCTAATTGAAGTTCTTCATCAATGTATATATTCGTTCTATCTCCTAATATTTTTTCTGTTCTATATTCTACTCCTTGGTCATCAACTAAAATACAAGTTATTTTCCCTCCACTTCCTAAAAGAGCATTTACCAAATTGTTTTTATATTCAAAATCTACGTTTTGTTTTTTAGATAAATCAATATCTAAAGCATAACGAACAGCTTCTAAAATAGATGATTTCCCACTACCTCTTATGCCAATCAAATTATTCATTGAGTGATTTAATTGAACTGTTGTTCCGTCCAATTTCCCACCATTGAAACTTATGGATTTAATATATCCATTTGATATAGTCGGCAATAATTTTGATTGACGAAATTTCTTATCTAATAAGGCGTATTTTATTGCTTCAAAATTAAATGCTCCAAGTTTTAAATAAGTATTTTGAGTGTCTCCATTAATTTCGTTTCCATTTCCCATACCTAATATTCCTTTTGCAGCATTATCACTACCTTCAACATAAGCAGGGATTTTTGTTTCATCTTCTATAATTTCACTTATACGTTTTTGGTTGTCAAAACTTCGAGTTTTTTGAAGTCCTAATACCTTTTTTACAAAAGGTTCTGATTTAATAAATGAATCAAGGTTTCTTCCTTTTAATTCAGTAAATAATCCATTACTATCATCTATATGAGCCAAAACAAAAAAGTAGTCTTTATTAAAAGTATTTAAGGTTTTGTATGTTTCTTGCAAAGAAAAATTTGAATTGGGATAAGGTGGTGTCGAAGGATTTGAAATACCAATAAATGAAGAGTTAAGAAATTGAGCTATATAATTTTCATTTTCAGAATTATATATCCATTTATCACTAAAAACAATTAAAAGATGAATCCCTTTTGCTCCGTCAGTAATTGAAAATTCAATACCTGAAATCAAATAAATTTCTTCCTTTTTAGCATTTTTCCTTAATTCTTTGAATTCAGTTAAATCAAACTTATTATGATTAGTAATAACACCAACTTTAATATTCTCATTCTTTAATTGGTCGATATAGTTCTTCGAAAAATAATTTATGTCTTCAGAATAGATAAATCCTTTATCTGCTTTTGTGTGCAGGTGAAAATCAGCCCTTAACCAAGAACTACCATTTTTAAATATTTCTAAATGTTTATCCATAGTATTAATTGTCTTTAGTTGAAACGAGTAATTCTCGTATATCTACATCTAAAATTTTAGATATGGCAGTTAAAACCTGAATGCTTGGTTGAGAATTGTTATTACAGTAATTAGTCACAACAACATAACTTTTTCCAATTTTTTCAGCCAACCAAGTCTGAGTCCTCCCTTGTTCTTTTAATATTTCTTTAATTCTATTCATTGAGTCTTTGTATTAGACTTTGATATGATTATATAATACGCAAAGATATAATAAAATACTTAGAAACAATATTTATGTATGTTGTAATTCGATATATTATTCTTTTTATGAGGTTGGAAGATTTTACTCTTTTGTTTTTTTTAGTGATGGAATTGAGCGTAGGCAAAAAAACAAATGCGTAAAATATGCGGTTTGGCAGTATGAAACACAACAAGAAAATATTTATTATCGAATTTAAAATAAACCAAAGCGAAAAAGACGCTATCCATCAAATAAAAGAAAGAGCTTATGCTGAAAAATACCCGAATGATAAACGCCAGAAAAAATTACCTGGCATAAATTTTAATACCAAAACACGAAAAGTTGATGATTATATTCTGCTACAGGGAAAATATAGGTTTACGAATTTAATAGCTATACGAAACGAATTCCATAAAAGCATCTGGAAAAATCAATTGATATATTTATCTTTGTTGCGGATTTCAATCAAAATCAAAAAATTGTGGACAAAAACTCAGTAAAAAAACTTTTTAATTCTTTCAGCAAAAAGAAAGTAATGATAATAGGCGATGTAATGATCGATTCCTATATGTGGGGAAGTGTTGACAGGATTTCGCCAGAAGCCCCCATCCCGATTGTGGCTATTACACACAAAGAAAACCGTTTGGGAGGAGCAGCAAATGTTGGCCTTAACCTTTTGTCATTAGGCGCACAACCTATACTTTGTTCGGTTATTGGCAACGATAACATGGGAATTGAGTTTCTTGACCTTTTACAAAAAAGCAAGCTTAGTAGTGCCGGAATAATAAAATCGGAACAAAGAATTACAACTGTAAAAACCCGTGTAATCAGCAATAACCAGCATTTGCTAAGGGTAGATGAAGAAATAACAAGCCGCTTACCGGAAGAAGCCGAGCAGGAATTGATTTTAAGAATTAATGAAATTATAGAAGATGAAAAAATTGATGCTATAATTTTTCAGGATTACGACAAGGGGAACATCACTCCGGTGATTATCGAAGAAATAATTTACAAGGCAAACTCTTTAGATATCCCTATTCTTGTAGATCCAAAAAAACGAAATTTCAATCATTTCAAAAATGCAACTTTCTTTAAACCAAATTTTAAAGAGTTGGTTGAAGGCTTATTGGTAGACATGAAAAAGCAAGACACACATGCAATTTTCAAAGCTACCACTTTGTTGCATAAAACCATGAACCTGCAATATGTAATGGTAACTTTATCGGAAGTAGGGATTTTTATCAGCCATAATAAAAAGTATCATTCATTGCCAGCCGAAATTCGCGATATTGCCGATGTGTCGGGGGCTGGCGACACAGTTATTGCGGTTGCCTGTTTATGCCTGACCGGTGGTATTGGAGCCGAAGATATTGCAGCTATTTCGAATATTGCCGGTGGCCTGGTTTGCGAAAAAGCCGGGGTTGTGCCCATCGAACGGGATATTTTGTTTGAGGAATGTCTTGATGCGTATTCATGAAATTGTTGAATTGTTGAATGGTTGAATGGTTGAATTGTTGAATTGTTGAATTGTTAAATATCTAATTTCCAGTTTCCAATTTCCAATTTCCAATGTTAAAAAGCCAACTCATCCTTTTTCCCGTTTCGCAATAAATAAAGACTAAAGTAGTTTTACAAAAAAGTTTTTCTGAAAATTTAAAATATGTACAAACAAATTATATTATTTGCTTTAGTTATTCTGGCCTCACAACCTGCATTTGCACAACGGGTTTATAGCAACGAATTTATGTCGATAGGAGTTGGGGCACCTGCGTTAAGCATGTCTAACTCGGTGGTTGCCAGCATAGATGATGTTAGTGCCGGATACTGGAATCCGGCAGGTTTGGCAAAACTCGACAATAAATATGGCCTTAGTCTGATGCACACAGAATATTTTGCAGGTATAGCCAAATTCGATTATGCAGGAGCCAGTTTTAAAATCGATCAGAAAAGAGCTATTGGGCTTACATTATTACGCTTTGGTGTCGACGATATTCAAAATACTATCGAACTTTTCGATAGCGAAGGGAACATTGATTACGACCGTATAAAAAAGTTTTCGGTAGCTGATTACGGCATGTTGTTTTCATACTCGCAAGTAGCTAAAAACCCGAATCTCACTTATGGTGCAAACATTAAAATTATTCATAGGATAATTGGCGAATTTGCAAAAGCCTGGGGCTTTGGTTTCGATGTTGGGGCACAATATCAACAAAATAACTGGAAATTTGGTGCTGTTTTGCGCGATGCCACAAGTACATTTAACGCATGGAGTTTCAACAATGAAGAACTTGAGATTACAGTCCTCGATTCAACATATAACACCATATCTTCAAATGCAATCGAATCGACATTGCCTAAATTATTAATTGGTACTGCAAGGGTTTTCGACATTAACAAAAGTTTTCAAATGCTTGTCGAAATCGATACCGACTTTTCGTTCGACGGACAAAAACATTCTGTAGTGAGCAACAATTTTGTAAGTATCGATCCTCATTTGGGAATAGAATTGAACTACAAAAACTTTATATTTTTCAGAAGCGGAATAGGAAATATCCAGGAAATAAAAAATTTCGAAAACGAAGAGTGGTCATTTCAACCAAACATAGGGCTGGGCTTGCGTTTTAGAAATTTTACTATCGATTATGCACTTACCGATGTTGGAGACCAGTCGATTGCAGATTATTCCAATATTTTTTCGCTGAGGTATTTTTGGAATTAGGTTTTATCCAACAATTCAGCGGCCAGCCTTACATGCCTCATAATAGACTAATTACAAACCATACTTTTCCGCTTTTTTTTTTGAACCTGAGCCGAGGAACAAAAGTTTCTCTGCCTTATTAATTAAACATGTCGAACCTGCATTTGATAATGACAGGTTTAATCTCTTGATTATGTATTTAAATAATTTAATAGGTTTTTCCCGCCACAATACTCACCCTACTAATTATATATATCTGAGTTATGCCTTTTAAAGCTAAAATACCAGCTCCTCAAAATATAAATTAGCCAATTTTGCAATATCACATAGAAAGTCTATTTTTATAGGCAACTTTCATTGTTTAATTCAACGAAGGTCAAATAATCTTAAAATAAAAAGGAAATGAGAAAAGTATTACTTCTGTCTCTCGCGATTTTTTTATCGCTTTTGGGTACATCACAAAATATTGTGTTTTTTGACAACTTCGAAAACGGCCTGTCTAACTGGAACCTTACCGGTACATGGGGGCTTAGTACCAACTCTTTTACTGGTATTTATTCCATGTCGGAAAGCCCTGCCGGAAACTATCCCGACCAAACTACCATGACCGCAACCATGGATTCCTCCGTAGATTTAACTTCTGTTTTGGATGCAGAAATACTTTTTTCGGGCACATATCATATCGAATTTGGTTTTGATTTTATGTATCTTGAGGCCACAAGCGATGGGGGAAACACATGGGTTGTGCTTGAATCCTTTTCGGGAGATTCGGCCTGGTATAAATATGTTATTTCACTGGGTGGTTTTGTCGGGAGCAATAATGTGAAATGCCGTTTCCGTTTTTTTTCTGATCCTAATCTGAACTTCGACGGTATGGATATCGACGATTTCCTGATAATGACTTATACCGAAGATAATACAGCTCCCTTAATAGTTCACTATCCTTTACCACATTACGAAGGCTCGCTTTATGAACATCAGGTTTTGACAGAAATTATTGATGTTAGCGGTATCTCTTTTGCCACTTTAACATACAGGATCGATAATGTTTTGCAACCTGGTGTTTCCGGCATTAACTATTCGGGCGATACATGGTTATTTGAAATCCCACCTGCACCGGCTGGGAGTTGGATAAAATACAAAATTACAGCGCAGGATTCGTCAATAAATTCTAATACTGGAAGCACTGATGATTTCGAGTATATTGCAGGAAATTATATAAAATACGATAACGGAATAGTTGATTTTGTTGGAACGATAAGTCCTTTTTCGACTTTCGAAACCGGTGCATCGGTAAAAATCAATCTTAATGATACAACCACACTTGTTTCGGCATTGGTCAGAAATTATATCGACTTCAACAACCCAAATGCCGATATGGAATTTCATGTTTGGGCAGTCGATACCGCCGGTCTTCCGGGTGCCGACCTCATAACACCATTTATAGTTGTTCCTACAGCCAATGCTGCACAACCGCACAAAATGACCCGCATCGACCTGCGCTCTTTTGGCGATACTCTTCAAGGAATATCGGGCGATGTTTTTGTTGGCTTTCGTGCCCCTTTTGGCGATGTACATGTTGGTCAAACCACACCGGCAGTGGGAAACCACACTTATATCGAAACTTTTAACGGATGGACACAGAGTTCTGACGATTACCATTTCAGGGCGGTAACTTCCGAAATAGGAAGTGCGCCAACCGCTGTGTTTACTTACGATACCTTAGCCGATCCATTGGTTTCATTTACCGATCAGAGTTTAAACAACCCCACTTCATGGCATTGGGATTTCGACGACGGTGGGACTTTTAGCAATGATCAGCATCCTGAACATGCCTTTACACTTAATGGAACTTATAATGTTTGCCTAACAGTTGATAATGGTATTACTTCAAACACCACATGCCAGTTTGTGAGCGTGCAAAATGTGCAGTCACCAACTGCCGATTTTTACTATATCACAACTTATTCGCCCGAAATATTATTTGTCGATACCAGCTATAATTACCCAACGTCCTGGTTTTGGGATTTCGACGATAACGGTGCTACCTGGGGTTATATAAATCCTATTTACACTTTTACACATAACGATACTTTTCATGTTTGCCTTACAGTTCAAAATTTAATGGGAGGCGATACTCTTTGTCAGGATATAATTATTGATGATTATATTGCCCCAGATGCAGCATTTAGTTTCGACCCATCACTTTCGCCCTGGATACAGTTTTACGATGAATCATCAAACCAAATATATAACACACCCGACGGATGGTACTGGGACTTTGATAATAGTGGGGCTTTTAGTAACGATACAAATGTACTTTATCTTTTTCCTGAAAATGGGGTTTATAATGTTTGCCTTACTTCAACAAATACTTATGGCTCCGACACGTATTGTAATCAAGTGGTAATAAACAGCTATTTGCCTCCGGTTGCAGAATTTAATTTTTCTGTTTTCGATGGGCCGGTTATCCAGTTCAATGATCAATCTTCAGATTCCCTAATAAATGAAACCACTAACTGGGAATGGGATTTTGATGACGGAAGCCCTGTAAATAACAGCCAATCGCCCCAACACACTTTTCCGCAAAATGGTAGTTACGAAGTTTGTCTTGTGGCCTCAAATACCGAGGGTACCGATACTATTTGCC
>JAYENH010000790.1:0-1881 GCA_034721995.1 Bacteroidota bacterium | reverse complement strand
ATTTTTGTTGGAAGCAAAAAAATTAAGGGTACCGTTAGCGAGTCCCCATCCATGAACGGTAATATTTTAATGACAGTATTATCAATATGACCAGAAAGAATAAAATTATCCTCATATCAGGTACTGCCGCAAGGTTAGTCGATTTCGAAAAGAATGGCTTTTTTGATAGGCAACGAAAACTTGTCAATGAATATGGCAAATATTTTGATGTTGAATACTACACTTCTGATTTTGCGAATTACTCCGACAAATTATCTGTAACGCATTACAACTTGCCTTTTAGAATAAATATCTATGGCGTTAGGCATATACTGTTTTGGCTATATTTGGTGTTGAGAGCACCTTTCATGAAAGGTCCTATTCGAGTATTTGGTGTAGCAATTCCAACACTGCCTTTGGTTAAATTTCTATCCCGCCAGAAAATTGTAATCGGTTTTCAATGGGATTATGCGGGTCAAACAAAAGAAAATTATAAGGGAATAAAACGATTACTTGCTGGATATATCGAGCAGGCTTCATTTTTTGCCGCAGATACAGTTATATGCACTATGAACTGGCTACAAAACATTGCAGAGCAAAAATATAAAAAGCAGACTGTGGTGATTCCAAATTTTGTTGATTTGGAGAAGTTCGTACGGACCGAACAGAAAGATGACATAATTTTATATGCAGGAAGGCTTCACTGGTCGAAAGGTGTCGAAGTACTTATTAATGCTTTCGGAATCCTCAAAAATGAATTCAACAATTTTCAGTTACATATTTGTGGGGATGGTGAAATCAGAACGAAATTAGAAGAACTTATCAAAAAAATGGAAATAAATGATGTGAAATTTCATGGCGTTTTACGGCAAGATATACTGGCTCAATTTATGGGAAAAGCCAAGGTTTTCGTGCTCCCTACCATTACATATGAGGGCCATCCTAAAGCCTTAATTGAGGCCATGGTAAGCGGCACAGCATGCGTAGCAACAGACGTTCCTGGAAATAGGGATGTAATAACGCACGGTATAACCGGATTACTTGTAAAACCTGACAATGTCAGTGAATTATGTAAAGCAATGAAAAGAATAATTGGCGATGATTTGCTTAGAACAAGATTGGAGAAAAAAAGCCATCAATTTGCATCAGAAAATTATTGTATTGAACACACACTTAGGGAGGAAATTCGTGTTATGGAGAATATAACTACAAAACCTAATGTTGGCATTTGAAAACACCATTCATGTTTTTTGCATATCTTGTCTTCCATGTTTTTTCCTAAAAATTAGGATCAAAATAGTTTTGGTTCCTCAAATACATATGAAAATGCTTGGAACTGCTTTATTTCTTTTCTTATTCGTTATTTGTAACATTACATTTCCAACATGTTCTGTTGCTGAAGGTGGTTTTGCGTACAATAGGGCACAAACTACGGATTACTATAATCCTTCACTTCAACAGTTTCCTGATTTCAGATATGTGATCCATTATCGTTCCATAAATGATGATTTATTGGACTTTTGCAATCGTGCAAAAATAAAAGTACTCCATGCACATGGTCCTTTTCCTGCATACAATGGTTTGCCCTCGATTAAGCAATTCAGAAAAATATTTGGAAATCTAAAGATTACAATAGATCATATTCATAAAAAAGGGCTACAGGTTGTGTTCTACATCGGTCCTGTATTTGGGTACGGTGATACTGTGAAGAGGACAAATCTATTTGGGTTTTATGATCGAGAATGTAAAAATTACTCCCATTACTTCAAGGGGAATCTTGATGATCCTATTCACTGGACGCAAAGAGACGATAAAAACAGGATAAAAAGTTTTAAGCGTAACAAGAATACAGGGTTTTATCTCTGTGTCAATCAGCCCAGTGTCAGGCAATATACAAAAGGG
>JAYENH010000789.1:0-8438 GCA_034721995.1 Bacteroidota bacterium | reverse complement strand
TGAATATTCTGTTTTATCATCATCTTCGCTTTGCAAATACACCAATTCTTTATTTTGCCGGCACGATGCAAACAAAACAGCGACAAACAAAAGCCAATATAGTCCTTTCTTCATTTGTTAACATTTTGAAAATTTTGCCAAAAATATAAATTTATTTTTCAAAAAGCTATAATTTCTGCTATCTTTAACTGATTAAAATTAAAATTGCTTACATTTGAAGTATTAATGCAAGATTATTTATGATTGACGAATTATTTAGTATTGAAAATCAGACTCTTCCACAAAAAGGGAGAGTTTTAATTTCTGAGCCTTTCCTTGACGATTATTATTTTAAACGCTCAATTGTTTTACTTACCGAACATAATCAGGAAGGCTCAATCGGATTTGTTATCAACAATCCTGTTGAAGTAAGCCTGAATGAACTTCTACCAGATTTCCCAGATTTTAAAGCAAATGTTTCGATTGGTGGGCCTGTTGGTGCCGACAGCATTCAGTTCATCCATACATTAGGCGATATGCTGTTGAATGCTATTAAAATAAAACCGGGATTATATTGGGGTGGCAACTTTGAGCAAATGAAATCACTCATACAATCAGGCCAAATCAGAAAAGAAGACATCTTGTTTTTTATTGGCTATTCGGGCTGGTCGCCAAATCAACTCGATGATGAATTGACTCGCAAATCATGGATTGTTACAGAATTAAGCACAGAAGCTATTATGAGTTATAACAAGGATATTTGGAAAAACACACTGAAGACCATGGGCAAAAAATACAGGGTATGGGTAAATTTTCCTGATAATCCTGGATTGAATTAGGTGAATTGTTAAATTGTTGTTTGTTAATAAAAATGATAATTAGCTATGATACCTAAACTTCACCAAACCCTGAACTATTGAACCCTGAATCCTGAACCGTCCCTCCTACTTCGGATATTCTATTCGCGTGTGATAAATGTTCTTTAATTTTTCAACAAAAATTCTCTTTATAGTTGAAATATCCTTAAATGTTACTTCGGCATCGTCGAATTGATCTTCATTTCGCTGATAATCTATAATTTCATCAACAAGATCGATTATACTACGCTCGGTATATTTTTTAAGGCTTCGTGAAGCTGCTTCTACTGCATCTGCCATCATTAATACGGCTGTTTCGCGCGAATGAGGGATAGGGCCGGGATACGAAAACCTACTGATATCTGCATCCTCATCGGGATACTTTTTAAGAAACGAACGATAAAAATACTGAACCTTTGTTGTACCATGATGAGACTTAATAAACTCTGATATTTGTTCAGGCAATTTATACTTTTTGGCAAGTTTTGCTCCTTGCTGCACATGGTCAATAATAATATCGGCACTTTCTTCAAACGAAATCAAATCATGAGGGTTATGCCCTGGTGTCTGATTCTCGATAAAATAAGCTGGAGATTTCATTTTTCCAATATCGTGGTAAAGAGCGCCGGTACGTATCAATTGAGGATTACCTCCGATTTGAAAAATCACTTCCTCGGCAAGATTAGCTACCTGTAAGGAATGTTGAAATGTTCCGGGAGCAACTTCATTTAGTTTCCGTAGTAATGGGTTATTGGTATCGGAAAGTTCAAGCAAAGTCAGATCAGATAAAAGCCCAAACATTTTTTCGAATATATATATCAAGGGATAAGATGTTAACAATAATATTCCGTTACCGGCAAACCAAATAAAGCTGGTCCAGTTAATTTTATTTAAACTTCCTTCATGCAAAATAGAAAACGACAGATACACAAGACTGTAAGTCATAAAAACAATAAATGCTGTCCAAAACAATTGTGCACGTTTACGAGCATGAAAAAGAGTAAATACTCCAACAATTCCGGCAATAAACTGAATAAATACAAACTCGAAACCATTGGGTGCTACAAATCCGATAATCATTATTGTTACAACATGAACAAATATCGCAAGTCTCGAATCGTAGAATGTTTTTATTATTATAGGTAAAAGCCCAAATGGTATCAAATAAATGCTAAACCTTCCATATCTACTTGTGAAACCTGCCAACGAAACAAAAATTGTAATCAATAATAGAATAAAAATAGTTTTGTTCCAGTTTTTCAATATGTCTTGCCTGAAATTGAAAAGGAATAAAAATAATACAATAAGGGTTGATAATGCCAACAAAGTACGTGCAACATACAAAAACCATTTGCCCGAACTTGTTCCCATTATATCTTCATATTCAATTTTAAACGATTTAAGGATTCTCGCCTTTTTACTGTTCACAAGGTCGCCGGACGAAATAATCAGTTCCCCTTCGCTTATTAATCCATGGGTTAGCGAAATATCTTCCAATTGTGCTTGTTGTCGTGTATGGCTTAGCTCCTTGTTGTAAAAAAGATTTGGGGCAAGAAAATCGCCAAAAACAATTTTGTCAAGTATTTCAGTATTACCTAAAAAAGCAAAGCGGCCATCCCTCACATTTTTCTGAATCTGTTCATTAATTAATTGAATAGCTTTTAGAGGTGTGAATAGTTCGTAATAGCTAAATTCCTCGGCAATGCTTTTTCTAACCACAATCACCGATTTCTGCTTGTTTTTCGACAACTTTACGCTCTCGTTATCTGGTAAAATACCAATAGAGTATATACGCTGAACAATATGCCCGATAATTAAACCAGTACTCTTTTTTAATCTATGAAGGCTATCGGCTGATATTCCAACATCGAAACCGTAAGTTTGATCAATCAGGCTACTAATTTTGTTATCTAATTTTTCAATGCATGTTTCAATCACCTTATCATCGTATTGAAAATATGGGATTTGAATATTCATAATACTATCACGCTCCCTTGTCAATTCCTCCCGGCTTTTATAAATTGGGAAATCGAAAGGAGCATAAAGATTTTTATGCATCCAGGGTTTTCCCTGCTGTATTTCATAACGAAATTGCCCTTCCTTTGGGAAGAAATATACAATAACAATCAGACTGATGGCAAATGTTAATACTTTAAGTATTATGCCAGAGTATTTTACGAATGGATCATAAATGTTTTTCATTGTTCATCTGTTTCACAAATCAAACAAAGATAATCAAAAAAGTTTTTGTTGAATCCCATCAGGTGCAAGCGGATCGAACTCCGATAATGGCTCAAGCAGATTTTTCACTACCCTAAGTTGGTGAGTATATCTAAAAGTATCAGAGTTATTTATCCCCTCATGGTCGATAAAGTCTATGCGTACTTTTCCTGAAGCATGAATAATTCGCGAACCCTCTAATATAATCCCCACATGTACAATCTTCCCATTCTTATCATCGAAAAAAGCAAGATCGCCTGGTTTGGCCTCATTTACAAAATTAACGGCAGTGCCCAACTTCACTTGTTTACTGGAGTCGCGGGGAATACGGATACCACAAATTTTATAAACTACCTGAGCAAAACCAGAACAATCTATTCCCATTGGAGACCTGCCGCCCCACAAATATGGAGAATTTATAAATTTTGCAGCATGATGTGAAATTGCTTTACGAACATCGCCATTATGTTTTTTCTCGGGATACTTTCGAAACCTAAACCTTGAATGAAAAGCCTTGAAACCAAGTTTTCCCTTATAATTTGGGATTGAGCTTCCGGCAACAATTATTGCATCTCCAAATTCTTTACTCCTTATATTTTGAAGCAAATCGGGAGAAACAAATAATTTATCCCTGACCAAATTGGTATGATAGCGTTTTGAAATTAAATGACAATGTTTCAGGTCTATCCAGCCTTCATAACCATCATAATCAAGGCGAATATATAGCCAGCTTAATTTCGATTGCAGTACTTCGAACGATTCTCCAAAAAGTATTTGACTTACCATTTCGCTCTGCTCCAAAGGCTCTTTACGAACAGGAACTATACTTAATATGGTCATTCCGTAGATCATCCGTTCTGTTTTAATTTTTTTTCAAAAATAGTTATTTATAGTTAGTAGCTGAAAGAAAATGAATTTTTAGTGTGGTCAAATAATTAAGAATCTCTTTGGATATAATAAAAGCTGCTTCGTTTTTTATTTTTCTACTTATCAACATTGAGCCTTTCGGCTATACTACATCAATATCAAAAGGATAGCCTCGTTTTTGCCGCTCAGGAATAATTTTCATAATAACTAATTTTTCTTCTTTCGACAAATGCTTCCACGCTTTTAGTTCATCTTTTGTCCGATAGCACCCGATACAGAATTTTTTATCTACATCAAGTCTGCATTTATCACGGCATGGCGATATGTAATTTTCGTAATCGAACTTACTCATTTCTTCTTTCTCTTTTTTTCTGAAAAAAATCAATTAATAAATCTGAGCACTCTGTTTCTAAAACTCCTGAAACTACTTGTGTTTTTGGATGTAAAATAGACTGGTCTAATTTTAAATAACCCCGTTTTTTATCGAAAGCACCAAAAACCAAACGGCTGATTTGCGACCATGCCAAAGCTCCTGCACACATCACACATGGTTCTAATGTAACATACAAAGTACAATCCAACAGGTATTTTCCGCCAATATAACTTGCTGCCGATGTAATTGCCTGCATCTCGGCATGGGCGGTAACATCGGTTAAGGTTTCGGTCAGGTTATGTGTCCTGGCAATAATCCTATCCTGGCAAACAATAACCGCCCCCACGGGTACTTCATCCTTTTCGAAAGCTGCCTGTGCTTCCCGTAGGGCTTGCCGCATAAAATATTCATCGCTAAAAACCATTTTAATTTATTATTGATGATTGACGATTGACGATTGACGATTGACGATTGACGATTGACGATTGACGATTGACGATTGACGATTGACGATTGACGATTGATGATTGATGATTTATCGACTAACTAACCATTTTCGATCTCTTTCAATCTCTATATATGAATTACCTCGCCATAAGCGGCAGCAGCGGCTTCCATTATAGCTTCCGACATAGTTGGATGAGGATGGATAGCTTTTATTATTTCCATTGCCGTAGTTTCGAGTTTGCGTGCTACAACAAGTTCTGCTACCATTTCGGTTACATTTGCCCCAATAAGATGCCCTCCGAGCAGTTCGCCATATTTGGCATCGAAAATAAGTTTAACAAAACCTTCTTTTGCCCCTGCGGCACTGGCTTTTCCCGATGCAGTAAATGGGAATTTCCCAACTTTTATTTCATGACCGGCTTCTATTGCAGCTTTTTCTGTCATGCCAACCGATGCAATTTCGGGGCTTGTATATGTACATGCCGGAATATTTGAATAATCAATTGGCTGGGGAGTATGGCCTGCAATTTTTTCGACACATGTAATACCCTCTGCCGATGCAACATGTGCCAGAGCCTGACCGTGTACAATATCGCCAATTGCATAAATACCATCTATATTGGTCTGATAATAATCATCAACCTTTATTTTTCCTTTTTCCAGTTCAATGCCCATTTCTTCCAGGCCAATTCCTTCGATGTTTGGAGCAATTCCTACGGCAGAAAAAACTACATCGGCTTCGTGGGTTTCTTCTCCTTTTTTGGTTTTAATTACCACTTTGCACTTTTCTCCCGATGTATCAACAGATTCGACAGTTGAGCCGGTCATTACTTTCATCTTCATTTTCTTAAACGAGCGTGCCAGTTGTTTCGAGACTTCAATATCTTCGAGTGGGACAATGGCAGGCATGAATTCTACCAAAGTAACTTTTGTCCCCATACTTTGATAGAAATAAGCAAACTCGCTGCCGATAGCTCCGGAGCCTACCACAATCATACTTTCGGGCAGTTTCTCCAAAGTCATTGCTTTGCGGTAACCAAACACCTTTTTGCCATCCATTGGCAAGTTTGGCAATTCGCGCGAGCGTGCACCGGTAGCAAGGATTATATGTTTGGCCTCGAATATTAATTTTTCACCTTTATCAGATGCAACTTCTACTTTTCCTTTTCCGGCCAGTTTTCCAAATCCGGCAATTACATCAATTTTATTTTTCTTCAGCAAAAACTGAACGCCTTTACTCATTCCGCTTGCTACATCGCGACTGCGGCCTATAACTTTTTCGAAATCGGCACTAAATTCGCCCGAAATATTTATTCCGTAATCGGAGGCATGTTTAGCATATTCTAAAACCTGGGCACTTTTCAACAACGATTTTGTAGGAATACAACCCCAATTAAGGCAAATGCCGCCAAGTTCGGCTTTTTCGATAATAGCAGTTTTTAATCCTAATTGCGAAGCCCTTATTGCTGTAACATAACCTCCGGGGCCACTACCTATAATTAATACATCATATTTCATAAAAATATTTTATTTTGTTTCTAATCATAAAAAATTGCTTGCAAAATTAGCGTTTTTTATTTTCCATAATAAATAAAAGGTGCCCAATAATAAGGTAATATTTGGGCTTTGTGGTAATCTCCATTAATAAATTTTCGTTTTATACGGTTCATGGCCATCGAATAACTGATGTTATCTTCGCGTACCATTTTATAAAGTTCTGTCATAAAAATTGATGTCGACCGGTCGGCTACCTGCCAAAGCGAAACCGACATGGCGTTTGCCCCGGCAATAACAAACGATTGTGCAATTCCTACTACCCCCTCTCCTTCGTAGATTTTACCAAGTCCTGTTTCGCAAGCCGACAGGTTAACAAAATCGGCTTGAATGTTAAGTTTGGCTATTTCTTTGGCATTTAAAAACCCATCTTCCGATTTATCGCCGGCAGGCAACACTATTGCCGACAAATTTGGATATTCGGGAATAAATATCCCATGTGTAGAAAAGTGGATTACACTATAATCAATTAAACTATTGTTTTCCGATAGCTCCTTTACAAGCGATTCTGTAACTTTTTTTCCTGAATAAATCTTCTTTTTCGAAAATTCATCTGCTATTCTTTCAATTTCATTACAGCTTTCGGGGATATTATTAAATGAATTGAATCCTAACTTACTATATATATCGGAATTAGATAAACCTTTTAGTTGTTTGCAAGAACGATTAACTGAATTATCTTCAAATCTACCGAATTTTTCTTCTGAGTATTCGGCTCCTCCAAATGCAATTAATCCTTTTTCCCGTTTTTCATATTTTCGTTCGTTTAGCAGCTTCAACACACTCAGTGACTGGATATACTGAATATCAAAAATTTCGACAAGATATTGTCCATCATTGTTTATTAACGATTCGAAAGGAATAAAACCAAGTAAACCATCAGGGATAATAATCAATTTATTTTTTCCCTTTAATTGTTCCTCAAACGGGCCAAGTAAAAAACGGTATAACGCATTACTGGCCATTGCAAAATCTATTCTTTGTTGCGGGGTAAAACTACTCCGTTGAATAAGCTCGCGGTAATAACTGATAAAAAGATAGTAAATTTCTTTCATCAACTTCCCGTTCTTACTTTTATATTCATGGTCAACATACTTTTTGTACTTATTTTCGGGCAGGGAGTTGTGGAGGTAAGATGAAAAACCTGAAAGAAATATCAAGCTGTCAAAAACAAATTTGCGTTTACTAATTTTGGTGGAAAAATAATCCGACTCATCTATAACACTGGAGTAGTAATAACTTTCGATTCGTTTGGCATAACTGATAAAAAGAGTATTCCCTGTGGCCATTTTCTGCGATTCGGCTAAACTTATATTTTGGTTGAACTGTAAGTCTTTACAAATCCGCTCTTCTAACCATTTGGTTTTACTTATTTCAATAGCTTCGAATTCGGCTGATTTATTGCCAAGCCCCTTATAGCAAGAAATCATCATCTGATAAATCCCAAACTCAGAATCTAAGTATTTTTTCTTCGATTCGTCGTCTGAAGTTTGCCTGATTTCTTCTTTAAGCCTAATGGCCCGACAGGCATATTCAATAGTCTTTTTTAGGTTTGCCCGGTAATCCGGATCCTTTTTATCAGCAGCATTAGCTCTTGTGTATGCAAACTTTGCATTAACTTCTAAAATTACTGATGCAAATTCTTTATTCTCCGAATTTTTGAAAATCTCAAGAGCCATCTCGGAATATTTTTCGCCAAACTCAATATTCCCCAGACGATTATAAATAGCCGAGATGTTGAAAAGATTTGTTGCTACAACCCAATTCGAATTGTACAAACTACCATTGCTAATAGTTTTTAAATACAACTGAAGTGCTTTATCAAAATTGCGGCGAGAATATGCAATCCTTCCTCTTAGATCATAAATTGTAGAAATATAATATATGTTATTTTTTCTGGTTAAAAGTTGTTCGGCACTATCAAGAAATATCAAAGCAGTTTTATAATCTTTCTTATTTACATAAAACCAACTCAATGAATAAAAACATTGAAATTCTGCCCGGTAATTATTTATGCGGATTGTCATACTCCCCATGCTGAGGAAATGACCCATGCGGATTGTCTTGCCTGTCACAAGCCGCATAGTCCCAAAGCAGTCAATTATGCTGATGGTATTCCTAACAATTACTGCGCTTGCTGT
>JAYENH010000788.1:0-8438 GCA_034721995.1 Bacteroidota bacterium | reverse complement strand
AAAATGTCTGTTGACATAACTTACTATACCGGGATTTGAGAATGTTACTTCATCCATTTTTTTGCACCAGCCGCACCAGTCGGTGTACATGTCGATTAAAATGGTTTTGGGCTGTTTCTCTTGTAAAGCTACAGCTTGCTCAAAAGTGTACCATTTAATTTTTGCAATAGATTGATTGGCAGGTACGGCATTTTGTACCTCTTTTTGAGCCAATGACAAAAAGCTAAGAAAAGCCAAAATAGAAAATAATAGAAATGTTTTTTTCATGGCTGCGAAAATAATGTGTTTCATGCTGAAATCAAAAAGGAAAAAAATGGGTAGGGGTTCAAAGGCTGAACGAGCGAAGTACTCGAAAGCGAATCGGGATTTAAAGCTTGGGTAAAGTGAGAAGTGGGTATCGGGAAATTATTCCACAGTAAATGTTATTCGTTAGCATTTGTTGTGTAGATAATTATTTAGAAATTCGCTATAATTATTAGTTCGGAGCACAACCCTTCCTTGCAAGCAAGGAAGGGATTGGGATGGATAAAAAGACAATTTTTGCCCACAAAAAAGCCCTCCTGTTCAAGAGAGCACATAAAATTCAACCTGACACAAAACAAGACTTAGTTGTCATCAAATTTTTATACCTTTGTTTATAAAAGATTCAAAATGAAGTTTAGCGAAATTGTCGGGTTGTTGGAGAAAAATGGTTTTAAAATAATAAAAGAGAAGGGGTCAGTAAGATATTATTCAAAACCTGGGCATGATAAATTGATTAGAGTGGACTTTCATGGAGCAAAAGAGATTCCAACAGGAACATGTTCCAGTATTTTGAAATCAGCCGGATTAAAATAAATAAAAGGAGAAAGTTATGATAAATTTAGATTATTCACTAATTATTGAAGCAACAGAGGAACCGGATTATTTTGGATTCTACTCTCCAGATCTGGAGGGGTTTACGGGAATTGGCCATTCTGTAGAGGATTGTCTGTATAAAGCAAAATGGGGTATGAGGGAACATATCTTATTACTTAAAGAACAAAATTTAAAAATACCATACCCTAATCCAAATCCGAATATAATTATTAAAAACGAGCAAAAATTGGAAACTGCTTAAAGGCTTGTGTTTCATTTCCTAAAAAGTAGATCATAGTTTATCCACAAAAAAAAGCCCTCCTGTGCCGGAGAGCTTTTTACTATATTATAAATAGTGTTTTATTTTCTTTTTGTAGCAGGGGTTTTTACTTCTGCTTTTTTTATGGTATCAAATGCAATCGGAGTTGCAATAAATAACGATGAGTATGTACCAACAACAACACCTATCATTAATGCAAATACAAATCCGCGTATGGTTTCGCCACCAAAAATGAAGATAGCCAACAACACTACAAATGTACTTAATGATGTGCTGAAGGTACGGCTAATAGTACTATTCAATGCATTATTGTAAACAAAATCACGCTCACGTTTTGGATGAAGCCTGACCCGTTCACGAATACGGTCGAATACAACTACTGTATCGTTAATCGAATAACCAACCACAGTAAGGATAGCTGCAATAAATGCCTGGTCAATTTCGAGCGAGAAAGGTAAAATTCCGTAAAACAAAGAGAAAATGCCCAGTACAATTAACGAGTCGTGTATGAGGGCTGCAACCGCACCCAGTCCAAACTGCCAGTATCGGAAACGGATAAGGATGTACATGAAAATGAAAATCAGGGAAACAAGTAATGCCCAAAAAGCAGACGTTTTAATATCGTCGGCAATGGTTGGCCCTACCTTTTGCGAACTCATACGGCCAACTGTTTTGTGTTCTTGGTCTCTGATAAAATCGGCATAGCTTATATCGCCAAGATAAGATTTTAAACCCAGATACAATTTCATTTCAACTACATCGTCAACATCAAATTCGGTATTTGCAACCATTTCCTGAAATCTTTCAAAACTAACATCTTTAGATATAAATTCACTCAGGTCTTTGTAATATATATTTAGGTCTAAATCATCATCATCCAAAGTATTATAGTCGATAAGGTATTTTGTGGTAACCTTAATCTGGTTATCGTTACCAAAAACTTTTACTTCGGGTGCTTCGCCATATATAATTTTCAGGTTTTCCTGGATATCAACAGTGTTAACTGGTTGCTCGAAACGTACAACATAAGTACGTCCTCCGAGAAAATCAACACCATAATTTAATCCACGTGTAACCAGGGATAAAATACCAATAAGGATAAATACTCCTGATATCATATAAAAAATCTTACGCTTTGCAATAAACTGGACATTCAGTTTTGTAAATGCGTTATGTGTAAGTTTAGTCGAGAAATTTATCAACATTTCACGATTCATCATTTGCAGGAATGTTAAACGGGTAATGAAAATTGCCGAGAACAACGATGTAAGGATACCTACTATTAATGTAGTTGCAAAGCCCTGTATTGGCCCCTTGCCGAAATAAACAAGTACAATGGCAGTAAGCAGGGTTGTTATGTTCGCATCGATAATTGCTGAATAAGCATTTTTGTATCCATCTTTAACTGCCAGTTTAAGACCTTTCCCGGCATTTAGCTCTTCCCTTATTCGCTCAAAAATCAGCACATTCGCATCAACCGACATACCTATTGTAAGAATAATACCTGCAATACCCGGTAATGTTAAAACAGCGCCCAGGGAGGCAAGTACCCCCATTATAAAGAAGATGTTGGCAATCAAAGCAATATCGGCAACAGCTCCTGCACGGTTATAGTAGAAAACCATATATAGAAGAACTATAACAAAGGCAATGATGAATGACCAAAGGCCGGAATTTATTGCTTCCTGCCCCAATGATGGGCCAACAATTGCTTCTTCGATAATCCTTGCCGGAGCAGGTAATTTTCCCGACTTTAATACATTTGCAAGGTCTTTTGCTTCGTTTATAGAAAAGTTCCCGGTTATTTGTGAGCTTCCACCTTTAATTTCGCCTTGAACGGTTGGGTAGCTATATACGTAACCATCAAGTATAATGGCAATTTCGCGGCCAATATTTTCTTTTGTAAGACGTGCCCATATTTTTGCACCTTCGGTATTCATCGACATAGATACATTAGCATAACCACTCTGATTATTTCCTAATTCATCACGGGCATTTGTAATTACATCACCTTCGAGAGGAGCACGACCATCGCGTGTCGAAATTTTAAGTGCAACAAGCTGAAAGAAATTTCCGGCTTCATCAACAGCTTTAAAAGTCCAGCGGAACATCAAATCGCGTGGTAACAACGATTTTACCTGCTTTAACCTAAAGTATGCGTTTACTTTGGCGGTATCTTTTTTATGAGAGTATCCTACGGCTGCACTATTTGCAAGCTCACTTCCATCCTGCGATGTGTTTGGTACCAAAACCGAAAATAACGGAAAATCTTTTAAACGTTGTTCGTAATCCATTCCCGTAGAATCGGCAGCAAGACTATCGCTTTCTAACTGTTCGAGCAGGCTTGGCCCTTCGGTAGTATCTTCAACAAAAAGGCTGTCTTCGGGAGTTAATGTGGTTTCAACTTTTTCAACAACTTCTTCGTCTTTTGCAATTGTTTCTTCGTCGGATTGCTCTTCGAGTGCTTTTTCGACTTCTTCTTCGGAAGAGCCTTCCTCCATTTCTTTTATTCGATTATTGACATCTAACAAAACCTGATAAACTTCTTGCATCTTATAGGTTTCCCAAAATTCGAGATTTGCAGTTCCCTGAAGTAATTTTCTTACTCGTTCGGGTTCTTTAATACCTGGCAACTCGACCAAAATACGCCCCGAGGTTTCTAGACGTTGAATATTGGGTTGGGTTACCCCGAATTTATCAATTCGGCTACGAAGAACATTAAAGGAAACGTCAATAGCATTGTTGGTTTCTTGTCTAAGAACTTTTAGAACCTCTTCGTTTGTCGAATTGAAACTGACTTTGTCTTTCATGTCTAAAGTAGCAAAAATTGCCGCCAACCTTGCATTGGGGTCAACCTCGGTAAATGCCTGTCCAAAAAGATCGACAAAATCTTCTTGCGTGCTTTTCTGAAGTTCTTTAGCCCGCTTAATGGCAGCAACAAAAGTAGAATCTCTACTATATCCCGATAAGGATTTGATTACATCAATTACCGAAACTTCAAGAGTTACGTTCATTCCACCCTTGAGGTCAAGACCCAGGTTCATTTCCCGCTCTTTACATTCTTTGTAGGTAAACTTCTTGAAAAGCAAATTATATACTGTTTCGCCCGAAAGTGAGTCTAAGTAGGCTCTTTCTTTCGAGACATCCTCTTGTGCATATTCTTTTGCATCGTTTTCTACACTTCGGGTAATAAATGTAAAGGAAAGATGGTATATGCTCACTAAAGCAAGTAAAATTGCTAATAATCTGATCGCACCTCTATTCTGCATTTGTTCTTAATTTTTTTATTCTTTCAATTTTCAAAATAATCGGCAAAGATAAAGGAAATTTTTATTCATTTTTATCTTTTTTAAAATATGTCTTGAATTATAAGAAGTTGAAAAGTGCAATGTAACATTTTGATAATTAAGAAAATATATTAAAAGCCAAAAACAATGAAATAGTTGTTGTAATTAATGTGCCACATTGTATGTGTCGAATGGGCTTCATTAATTCTGATTTCTGCTTTAAAACTTCCTTTGTTGGTGTATGCAAATGGATATATTTTCAGATGCTTGATGAAGTCAATGTCTTTACGTCCATAAATTTTTAGAAGGCACTCTTTGGCACACCAATATAATAACAACTCATTTGAATGATTTTCATGGCTTAATTGCTCGAGTTCGGTTTGTGACATAAACTTGTGCTTTACCTTTTCAACTTTGTTTGATATAAATTCGATGTCGAGGCCGGGCTTTTTTTGTGGATGAATAAAAATGCCTGCCATATTTTTTGAGTGGGAAATGGATAAGAAAATATTTTCGTCAGGTAAAGTTGGCCTTCCGTAGCTATCGTAAACTATTCTGATAGTTTTTTTTAAAATAGTTTGTAATAATAATCTCACACTTAGCCATTCCAACCTGCGATGCTTTGCTGTAAACTTATTTAATCGATCCTGTTCGTTGGCATTTGAATTCAGGCTTGATAAAAAAAAATCTTCATCTTCTTCGATATCCCATAATGCCAGGTGCGAACCATCGGGAAATATTTTATCGAAAGTAATTGGCATTGATTATAAGGTTTAGGGTCAACAGTTCAGCAATAATAAATTCAATAGTAATATATGGACAATTATCAATTCTATTTCCATTTGAAAGATTTAATCAGTGAGTCGATGTCCTGATCGATAAATTCAAGGACGGGGGCAATGGAATCTTTGTTTGGTGGATGATTAAAATACAAAGCCCCCCGAAAAAAATTATCAATACTGTCGGTTAAAACAAATTGAACCATAGAGGCTGCATTGCCATTAATGTTGTACTTAATGCCGAATACATTCCTGTCGGGATAATAAATAATATTTTGATTTATAGCATCGGCTTTGGCCGAATGTTTCATGGCCAAAGTATAAGAATCTTCTAACAACCGGCTTAAGTTGTTTTCCACAGGTTTGTAACTTATATGCAAGCGAGCATGAAATAGAGGAAAATCCAAATTGTACCAACAAGCTTCGGCATTATAATCATGGTCGATGTTTATTATGGTGTATGTAGGATGTTTAAAACTGAAATCACAAGCAGATTTGAATTCCTTATATGATTTTACCGGCAATGTAAGCCTGAAATATCCGCGGGGGCGGGGAGTATAATCTTCATCGCATGATGATGTAATAATAAGAATAAAGATAAATGTTATTACTAAACTAACAAAGGTATTTTTCTTTCGCTCTTGTTTGGGTGTGGTATTACTTTGCACGGCTTTAAACTACATTTATGGTTTAATGGAAATATTTATTAATCATGTAAAACCTCAAAATTATACTAATCAATGTATTATTTTGATTTCAATTTTTTTTATCCTTCTGTTATCAACGGCCTTTATTGTAAAATCGAAATTCAGGATTTTTATTATATCGTTTTTCTTCGGAATCTCACCTCGAAATTCAAGTATTAAACCGGCAAGGGTTTCAGCATCGCCTTTAATTTGCTCAAAAACATCGTCTTCACATTCGGCAATACGATAGAAATCGTTCAGTAAAGTTTTGCCCTCAAAAATAAAAGTATTGTTGTCGAGCTTATCGTAAATTATATCATCATCGTCGAGTTCGTCGGTAATTTCGCCTACAATTTCTTCTAAAATATCTTCGAGGGTAACAATGCCAGAAGTGCCTCCGTATTCATCAACTACAATTGCAAGATGATTTTTCTGATCCTGAAATTCGCCAAGCAGGTCGTTAATCTTTTTTGTTTCGGGCACGAAATATGCCTTCCTCAGCAAATCCTGCCATTTAAACTCCTCGTGATCGTTTAGGTGAGGAAGCAGATCCTTGATGTATAATATCCCTTTTATTTGATCAAAATTGTCGTCGTAGACAGGAATGCGCGAATAGCCGGATTCGATTATTATTGACAATAATTTTTTATAATGGATATGCGTGTCTACCGCAACTATGTCAACTCTCGATTTCATGATTTCTTTTACATCGATATTCCCAAACTTCACAATGCCTTTAAGTATCTTTTTATCCTCGGTAATAGAATCTTCGGTAATGTCGAGGGCGTGAGATATATCATTGATAGACAGGTCTTGCTTTTTTTTCTGAAATCGTTTGTTGATAAATGATGTGGAATTAATAAGTAGTGAACTTACAGGCCTGAATAATTTTTCGAGAAAAAATATTGGACCGGCCATCAACATTGCAAAACGCATAGCATACTGATTGGCATATACTTTAGGGATAATCTCTCCAAAAAGCAGAAGCATAAAAGTAATTACAACAACTTCGATTAAAAAGCCTAAAATTGGCCAGCTTGGAAAGACGAATAAACGCGAACTCATGTAAGTCGAAATAATTACTATACCAACATTCACAAAATTGTTCGCAATTAAAATTGTTGCAAGCAAACGCTCCGGCATTTTTACCATATATAAAGTACGATTGCTTAACTTACTATGTTTATGCTCTAAGTCGTTTATATCAGCAGGACTTAAAGAGAAAAATGCCACCTCCGAACCTGAAATCAGGGCTGAGGCGACAAGTAAAATTAAAATTACGAGTAAACCGATTATGCTACCAAAATCTAATGCGGGGGTAACTGTTCCTTGCATTAGTGCCCACGCTATTGTAAATGTTTCGTTTTCCAATCTGTTAAAAGTTCAGTTCATAATTTGTTCATAGATATCAGCCTTCAGTTCACAGTCTTCAGTCTACAGTTTACAGTCTTCAACCATTAATTATTGTTGATTAACTATGGCTTACTGCCTACTGCTTACTGCCTACTGTTGATTAGCCGGCTGCTTAAAACGGAAGGTCATCGCCTTCCTGCTTAGCTTCTTGTTTGTAATCAACGGCAGGTTCGTTAACAGTATTCTCTGCCGGAGCTGAATCGTCAGTTTTTTTCGAGCCAAGCATTTGCATGTTGTCCGCTACTATTTCGGTAAAGAACTTTTTATTACCATCTTTATCTTCGTAAGAGCTTGTTCTTATTTTACCTTCAATGTAAAGTTTATCTCCTTTTTTTACATATTTCTCTACAATTTCAGCAAGCTTGCGCCATAATGTAATATTATGCCACTCTGTTTGATCTACTCTTTGGCCTTCCTTGTTTTTGTATACTTCGGTTGTTGCAAGAGAAAATTTTGCTTTTGCAACACCACTGTCGAAATACCTTACCTCAGGATCGCGTCCGACATTACCAATTAACATTACTTTGTTTAACATAGTTTTATAATTTTTTGGGATTAAAACGATAAATGTACAATTTTCTAATTCATCAGCAAAATTAAAAAATAATAATTGAATTGTGAAATTTAGATAACCAATTTTTATTTGGATGGAGTATAACATATTTCCAAAACATAAAAAGTAATGATAATCCCTTGTGATTTGGCTTAATAATGTTCTACTTCAAATAAAAAACATTGAAGAATGAAAAACAAATTATGAAAATACAAGCTGTAAATATTTAATAATTAGCATATCAACTTATTATTTGGTTTTATTGCATAATATTGTCAATACACCTTATTTTATAGGGGGTTGAGCATATTCGCGATAATTGGTTTTGCCCGTTTATAAGTAGTCTTTTATTAGCTTTTTGCTTATAGTCATTCTTTTAGGGCAGTGAAAAAAACATCATTAAGCTAAAAATAATTCTAAATAGTTTTCATTATTAATAAATTCATATATATTTGCACACCGAAATTTTTGACTTATTAGAAACTAATATATTGATAATTAAACAACTTAAAGATGACTAAAGCGGACATTGTAAATGAGATTTCTATAGATACCGGAATCGAAAAAATTACTGTTTTAAAAACAGTCGAAGCTTTTATGGAC
>JAYENH010000787.1:0-8452 GCA_034721995.1 Bacteroidota bacterium | reverse complement strand
AGTTTGCTCGCCGATTAAATCCAAAATCCAGGCGACTGTACACCCTACAAATAAACCCCAGGCCAAACCAAACAAAAACACATAAAACCATTTATGCTTTCGCCGATTTCCCCACATTTTCACAAATTCCTGGTTGTCTTTTGTTTTTGCAAACATAATCTATTATCATTTTACTATTGACTGAAGACTGCCGACTGCCGACTGCTGACTGAGAACTGCCGTATATACGTCAGGCCACATTGTTTCCAATCTCTTGTCCATACTTTATTATTTCATTTACAATAGGGTTTGTTATCTCAAAATCTTTTTCCCTAAAAGGATGTGGTTCGATTCTACTATCAATTTTACGTCTTAATCGCATTAAGTCCAATTGTATATCCATTAAATTCGTATAATCCTTTAAAACAACTGCAATATCAATGTCGCTATCGTCATTATAATTTCCTTTAGCATAAGAGCCAAAAAGAATTATTTTGATATAATCATATTTTGACTTTACTGCATCGGCATATATATTGGCAATATTTAAAGCATCTTTTCTATCCATGTTCTAATGTCTTTTATTTTCTCTATCCAATTTTTGGTATAATCAAGAGTACAAATAGAGTAAAATTCTCTTTTATAGTCATCATATCTGGCATTCAGGTTAAAAGAAGTAATTTCATCTAAGCATTCCAAAATATTGAGTTTTCGTGCTGGGCTAATTACTGCTGACTGCCTACTGAAGACTGCCTACTAAAGACTACCATCTGGTCTAATCGTCTTCCAAAGTCGAAGTATCGCCAATTTCTTCGCCCCATTCTTTTGCGTGCAACATGCGGCGCATAATTTTGCCACTACGTGTTTTTGGCAACTTATCGATATACTCTATTTCCTGAGGCATGGCCAATGGCGAAAGTTTTTTACGGATGAAGTTCATAATTTTCAACTCCAACTCTTCGCTTGCTTCGAAGCCCGGTTTTAGGGTAACAAATGCTTTCACAACTTCCATGTTCACCTCGTCGGGCTTTGCTACAACGGCAGATTCTGCAACGGCTTCGTGTTCCAACAATGCAGACTCTACCTCGAATGGGCTAACCAAATGGCCTCCGGTATTTATAACATCGTCGTCGCGGCCAACAAACCACCAATAACCATCGGCATCATAAGTTGAGCGGTCGCCCGAAAGATACCAGCCATTCTTAAATTTCTTGTTGAAGGTTTCTTCGTTGCGCCAGTACATGCGCATCATGGCAGGCCATCCGGGTTTAAAAGCAATTAATCCGGGCTTGTTTGGCTCTTTGATCTCTTCAAAGGTATCGGGGTCGAGAATGGCAGCAACAATTCCGGGGAATGGTTTTCCCATCGAACCGGGCTTAACTTTCATTCCGGGGTAATTACAAATCATCATCGAGCCGGTTTCGGTTTGCCAGAATGTGTCGTAAAATGCCAGGCCAAAAACTTTTTCCGACCAAATAACAGCTTCGGCATTTAATGGTTCGCCCACACTTGCCAAATGGCGAAGCGAAGAAAGATCGTATTTCTTAACAGCTTCGTCGCCGGCTTTCATCAACGAGCGAATTGCTGTTGGGGCAGAATACCACATGCTTACTTTATTCTTCTGAATAAACGCATACCACGATTCGGCACTAAAACCGGTATCCAAAACACATTGGGTTGCCCCGTTGCTCCATGCACCAATAATCCCGTATGATGTTCCGGTAACCCAACCCGGGTCGGCAGTACACCAATAAATGTCATCTTCCTGAATGTCGAGCACCCACTTGGCCGTGAGGTATTGCGAAATCAGTGAATAATGAACATGCTTTACACCTTTTGGCTGGCCTGTTGTTCCCGATGTATAATGAAGTACCGATGGCGATTCGGCTTTGGTTGGGTAAACATCGAAATTCTCAACTGCTTCGGCCTCGTCCATATTAAAAAACACCTCACGCTCTTTCAAGGATTTTTTACCATCATGATCAACAAGGATAATATGCTTGAGATATGGCATTTTTTCAAGGATTTTACGAACCTTCGAAACATGCTTGCGCTGGGTAATAATTGCTGTGGTTTGCGCATTGTCTAAACGAACATGCAACGATTCGTCGCCAAAAGCCGAAAATAGCGGCTGGGCAATTGCACCGAGTTTCAACACTCCAAGAAAACCAATATAAAGTTCCGGGATTTTGTCCATGAACAAACAAACGCGGTCTTCGTTTTTAATGCCCAGGCCTTGCAAGTAATTGGCAATAGTATTGCTGCGTACCCTTACATCGTTGAATGTATAGCGTTTTTCCACACCGCCCAGGCCTTCCCAGATCAGGGCAAGTTTATCGGCTTTTCCCATTTCACAAATCCGGTCGGAGCAATACCAGCCAATATTGATATTATCCCCCTCTTTGTAGTCAAGTTCCTTTTCGGCAATTGACCAATCAAAGTTTTTTATTCTTTCGTTGTACGACCCAATGTTTGACATAATCTAACAAGTTTTTCAATTATTAATTTCTATTTCAATTATACTAAAGTGAACAAGTTTTTCATATTTAAACAATCATGTAAATCTTTAAAATCAAATTAATCATGGTATACTTTCTAAAATTATCATGGCGTTTGCCATTTCTTTTAAATGCGATAAGGAAACATGCACCCTGACAATGTTCCGTTTTTGCAATTCTTCGCTCACTTTTCCAGAGCTTTTAATCAAAGGTTTTCCAAGTTCGTTATTTTGAATTTCGATTTCGTTGTATTTCATGCCATATCGCCAGCCTGTGCCCAAAGCTTTAAAAAATGCTTCTTTTGCCGAAAACCTGGCTGCATAATGCTGAAAAGGAAACTTTTTCGATTCGCAGTAATTAATCTCTGACCGGGTAAAAAGGATAGATTTCAAGCCCGCGTCTTTCGATAATTGCTTTTCTATTCTTTCTACTTCGATAATATCGGTTCCAACTCCTTCAATCAAAAGCTTTCGATTTAATTACATTATTAAAACTCAAAAATTTGGGCTGTAAAAATAGAAGAAATATCAAGCCGGAAAAACAACAGAAATATTTTTTACAACATGTTTTGGGAAAGATTTAAAATGTAAGACAAAGACATTCTTCACCGCAGATATGTTTATCATGATATTTTCAATATGATCGTTTTCAGGCGGCATATACTACTTCTCCTTCTTGCAAAACTGTTCGGTAAATCAAACCAGGATTATCTTTATACTTTTTCAGATCGGAAGGTGTGGTAACTAAAATATCAAAAGGTACCTTCGCATCACGTATGTTTCGATATAAATGCTGTGCAGTACGTCGTCTGTGAGTTCCGTCAGGCATAACAACAAGAACATCAATATCGCTATGTTCAGCGACTTCACCTCTTGATGACGAACCGAAAATCACAATGCGCAGAGGTGATGATTCCTCTACAATTCTCTGCACCAGATATTTTATTGTTTCAGGTTTTTTCATATTTGCCCTCCGAATATTTTCAATCCATAATTAAAGCAAATTTCCTAATAATAATCTGTATACGCAAGAAAAAATGTCTCAATTCAAATTACATTATTAAAACTCAAAAATTTGGGCTGTAAAAATAGAAGAAATATCAAGCCGGAAAAACAACAGAAATATTTTTTACAACATGTTTTAGGAAAGATTTAACTCATCTTACCCTGAAATTTTCAACTGTCGTAAGATTTGACAATTCTTTCAGCCCAGGAAACAACCAATTCTGCCAGATGTAGTGCTTCTTCATATTCTTTCCTTTCTACCGGTTCAGAGCCATAATGTTGAGATGCTAAAAATTTCGGATTAAAAAGCTCGGTAAGCACTATATAGCAGATCATAAAATTGCAAAATTACTATTTCCTGATCTCCAAATTTTACTTTCTTATCACTAATTCGTATTTTATGTTAATTTTGTTGGTGAATACACATTCATGGCCACTTAAAAATTTGTCAATGATGGATAAATTATTACATGTCTTAATTTTAGAAGACTCCCCCGACGATGCCGAATTGCTAATTATAGAATTAAAAAAAAACGGGTTCAACACAAAGTGGAAACGGGTTGAAACAAAAATCGAATTTGAAAAAAGCCTCCAAAATGAAGAATGGGATATTATCTTGTCCGATTATGTAATGCAGGGATTTACCGGTATCGATGCACTCCACATATTCAAGCAAAGCTCTATAGAAATACCATTTATTCTTGTATCGGGAAGCATTGGCGAAGAACCGGCAGTTGAGGCTATGCGAATTGGTGCCCACGATTATATTATGAAAGATAATATAATGCGCCTGGGGTCGGCAGTAAAAAGAGAATTAAAAGATGCCCTAATAAGAAGGGAACACCAACATGCTATTGATGCTCTTAGAATATCGGAGCAAGAATGGCGATCGACATTTAATGCTATTTCCGATTCGGTTTCGATAGTTAACCCCGATGGCAAAATACTAAATACCAATAAGTCTACTTCACTATTTTTCTCAATTTCATTCGATAATATACTGGGTAAAAAAATCAGAGAACTCCTTCCTGCTTTATCAGAATCAGAAACAAAAGAGATATTGGCATCAATTTTTGAGACAAAAGCCCCAATTATAAAAAGCATTAAATGGAAAGAGAAATGGTATAAAGTCTCGTTCGACCCAATTATTGAACATGCTTCGGTAAAAGCTACAGTAATGGTAATTAAAGACATTACCAATGAAAAAAAATGGGCAGACGAACTAAAAAACAGTCAACAAAAACTTGAAAGTGTTTTAGTTTCGGCTCCTGTAGGTATTGGAATTGTGAATAATAATAATATTGGGTTTGTAAACGATCGTTTATGCAGGATGCTTGGGTACGATTCTGATGAAATTATTGGAAAACCAATTTCAGTTTTATTCGATCCAAACAAATCTGACTATCAGGGTATCGAATTCGATCAGAAACAGAATTTTGATTTCTATTCAACCGAAACCCGTTACAGATGCAAAAACGGAAATATTTTGCATGTATATGTAAATTCAACATGGCTCAATCCTAAAAACAAAGCACAAGGAATTACTTTTACTATTCAGGATATTAGTGCAATAAAACACGCAGAAATCCAACTTAAAGATAGTGAAGAAAGATTTCGGGCACTCTCGAATGCTACCAACGAAGCGATATTCATTTCAAAAAAAGGCATTTGTATCGAAACCAATAAAGCTGCCAGCAATATGTTTGGTTATTCTTATGATGAACTTATGGGTATTTTTGGTACGGATACTATTGCCGGCGAATCAAAAGAACTTGTAAAAAAATATATGTTAATGGGATATAGCGAACCTTATGAGGCAATCGGATTACGGAAAGACGGCTCTCGATTTTATGGCGAGTTTACCGGGAAAATGTACAAATTTCGCGGGCAGGATGTCAGGATAACAACGGTTCGCGATCTTACCAAACAGAAAAAAGCCGAAAATGCCTTAAACAAAAGCCTAAAAGAATTCAAAGCATTGTCGGACAACCTTCCTCTGGGTGTTTACCGCACTTCCATAAATGGAAATATTTTAGCCTTCAACCCTGCCTTTTCAATTATATTCGGATATAAAAAGGGTGTATTACTTGAGCAGATTAACAGTGCTGATTTTTATAAAGACAAGAATGGGCGTAAAAAATTTCTCGATCTAATCGAAAAAAGCAATTGGGTAAAATCATTTCAAATTGAATTAATTAAAAATGACGGAACGGTTTTCTGGGCATCAATAAATGCCAGGATGATGTTCGATGAAGATGGCCAGCCAGAATTTATTGATGGTATTGTTGAAGATATTACCGAAATAAAGAAAATACAGTTTGAACTTGTAAAAGCAAGAGAAAAGGCAGAAGAGTCGGATAGATTAAAATCTGCTTTCCTCGCAAATATATCGCACGAAATCCGCACACCGATGAATGCTATTCTTGGATTTTCGGAGTTGTTATGTGCCAACGACACAACTCCCAAAGAAAAGAAGTACTTTCAGAATAATATCCTATCAAACGGGATTCTTCTTCTTCAGATAATCAACGACATCATGGATATTTCGCGCATAGAAACAGGTGTGCTAAAAATGCACAATGAAAATTGCAATATCAATAATATCTTAAAAGACATAATTATTAATACACGCAAAACAATTGTTGAAAAGAAAAAGGATTTGAAAATTGAATTGCAAACACCAAAAGAAAACCCCAATCCTAATATCTTTTCCGATCCAATGCGTTTTCAACAAATATTCACAAACCTGATTGATAATGCCGAAAAATTTACAAAATCGGGCAAAATTGAATGTGGCTATACAACAAAGGAAATTGAAGGTTCGCAAAGTATTATTAATATTTATGTTAGGGATACCGGCATAGGGATACCGAGAGATAAGCTGGAAATAATTTTCGACAGGTTCCGTCAGGTCGACGACTCACACAACCGAGAATATGGAGGAGCAGGCCTGGGATTGTCGATAACCCAAAAGCTTGTAGAAGCAATGGGAGGAAAAATCATTGTAGAATCGAGTGTTGGTTCCGGCAGCGTTTTTTCTGTTACATTACCTTTTGTTCAAAAAGCTACTCCTGCAAGCACTGATAAAATCAAGAAATCACAGAATATAATTTTTGATTGGAGTAAAAACTTATTCCTGATTGTTGAAGATATGCCAGCGAATTATTTATTTCTCGAAAAAATGTTAAAGGCAACTTCGGTACAAATAATTTGGGCCCGTAATGGAAAAGATGCAATTGAGAAATACGACGAAAACAAGGATATTGATTTGGTAATTATGGACATCAATCTTCCCGAAATAAATGGCCTCGATGTAACCAGATATATCCGAAGCAAAGACAAAGATATACCTGTTATTGCCCAAACTGCTTATGTGCAAGAAGAAGATATAAAAGATTGTACCAATGCCGGATGCACCGATTTTATCTCAAAACCAATAAACCGCAAAGAATTTATTGAGCTAATAGCCAGATATTTGCCCACTAAATAATTCAGATTTTAACGGCGAATTTGTGAAAATAACAATTAGTGCATTCGCGGCAAAAAAAACAAATCGTAGCTAAAAAAGAAAAAAGCATTTCATTTCCCTGTTCACCAGGTTAAAAGGGAAAACCTTATTTTGGGGACAGGTACTTTAATATTTCGCCCGGTAATCCAAACTTGTAACCATACGATAAATAAATAATCCTGCCCTGCTCCTGAAACAGCAGAACTACAGGCAAATCATTACTGATTTTTTTATTTATTTGATTTTCGAGTCTGAATAATGAGTTACCTTTGTCCACACAAAAATTCGATTTATCCGGAACTATTTTATAATTCTCTTTAGAAAAAGACAAAATCATTTTTTCATCAGGAAGAATAAAATATAAAGGGATTTTTGTCCGGTTGAAATCCTCAACTTTATCTACCAAGTCGGCAAAAACATGTCGGGTTGGTTCTTTTCCCGGATCTATAAAAATGGCCACAAAAGCTTCATCTTCCCTTATTTCTACCTCTTTGTTTGTGGCAATATTATAAATATTTTCCAAAGCAAACTCAGCAATCGTATTAATTTCCAATTGCTGCGTACGTACAGGAATAATAATATTTTTATGTTCCCCTTCATTTAAATTGAAAAAACTAACGTTTGAAAGAATTTCCCCGTTTTTAATTCGGTTGCCTGATGTAAGCATGTACCTGCCGGGAAACAGCTTTACTCTTTCGGGAAAGCTGTTCCACTTTTTATTATAATCGAATTCAAGGGTTTTAAAACCATTATCGTTTATGGCAGCCAGCGTAAAATGGATATAATATTCAGGATCGAAACCGGGAAAATTTTTCAGCTTAAATGAAATGGAAGCATCTCGCCTTTTTTCTTTTTCATCACTAAAAAACACATCAAGCCATTCCCCGTTTTTCAACACCTGCGGAACATGAGTAGACAAATCAAAACGTGCGGGGATACCAAAACTCCTGCAGGCCGCAACAAAAAAGATACTTCGCGATTCAACATTTGAGCGCTTTAACTCGTAAACCCCAATCGGCGTAATTGGCAAATCGTAATACTGTTTCTCGTTATTAATTCTGATATTTTGATTTATCCAATCGACCAAAACCATGAAATCCTGCCTGCAATCCGCCTTAAATTTTTTATCAAACTTATTCTGAAAATAAGATCGGTAAGCTACGATAATTTCGTTTTTAATGCGGGGCGACAAAACAAACTGCATCAATTCTTCTTCAGAAATCGAATTTTGGAAAGCCATGTCAAAATTATTAAGATGATCGAGAAGAATTTCCGAAGGAGTATCTCGTAAATCCTTATCAGCAATGTTTTCTAATAGCGATAAAAGATATGGTTTGTCTTTTGCTTTTTCGAGATAGCTTAAAATTTCATTCCAGTTACCACGGCTTTTTTGTAGAAGTTCCCAAACTCTTTCTTTGTCAATGCCCAATTCCTGTGCTTTTTCAAAGGCTGCTTTTTCTGAG
>JAYENH010000786.1:0-1890 GCA_034721995.1 Bacteroidota bacterium | reverse complement strand
AATTTTTCCGTCAAGCGAAGGAGCTTTTCTCAGATTAACATTTGTGAGCACTTCTCCTTTACACGGCTCAAAAGCATATCCGGTTTGAATCGAGCATATTACAACACACACAATAAGAAATAATAGTCGTATTTTCAAGATATTCATTTATCCTCCATATTTGCCTGTTTCAATACTGGTTGTAAATGCATGAATCATGCCTATATGGTGCATCTAAGTAATATTTAAGAATATTGTAGCCGTTCACGGCTTGAAACTTGAAATTGGAAAGTAGAAAATTGGAAAGACCTGAAACGAGCTTAGGAGTTGGTAAATGTTCACGGTTTACAGTTATCGGTTCACGGTTGAAAAAGACAAAAAGCACAAGAGAATTATGCAGACCTCTTTTAAAATTTTAAAACTATTAATTCAAGGAGTTAAATCAATATCCAAAATGCTTTAGTTGTTGCATGGTTTATTAGGATAACCGTGAACTGTGAACCGACAACTGTGAACCGATACAAAAATATGAAGGCCAAATTTCCAATTTCTATTTTCTAATTTCAACGTTCCGTGAACGCTTACAGAATATTATATAATTAAGAATTGTTGTTCGGACAGGAGGACGGTAAAAACGGGTGGTTTTGAATCAGAATTTGAGCATATGTCAAATCCTTGACAGTTGTTGCCCGATTGGCGGCAGGTACTTTCAAAATTATGTTAATGCGAAGACCGTCCGGTGATAAGAAGCCCCTTTTTTGGTGACATGATGGACAGAAATGCCTTCGTTTACATGAAAAGGCCAGCAAATACTCATGGCCGCATTCCTCACATTTGACCCTTGCAAAACCGTTGTGCAGGATGCCGCAGTCAAGATACCTATAGTAATGGTGTTTGAAAAACGGGTGAAAAGTCACGGGAAAGTAGGCGTAATTACAGATAAATATAGCGGTTATTCTTGACAATGTCAGGTGTTATGATACTTTGCGTATAATTTTCAGTGCTGGCAAGGTAAATTTACCAGAAAAAACGTCCAATATCAACTTATCAGGATAAATGTAGCTGATAATCAATGGTTAGGCGAAAAAATATCACAAAGGAAAATGTAAAGTGAAAGTAAAGTTTTCTCGCCATGCAAAACGAAGAGCAAGGCTCTATGAAATACTGGAATCAACAATTGAGAAAATATTAGCAGATTCGGAGTTAAACGATGGTGAGCATGAATTAATCAGAGATATTGCCGGTTTTAAATATCCAATAAAAATCGTTATTTCTGTTGAAAACGATATTATGACCGTAATTACAAACTATCCTTTGAAGAAAGGAAGAACTCAATGAAAGTACATTATGATGAAGAAGTAGATGCACTGTACCTCAAGCTTGGTGATCAAAAACCAAATGGGGTTATTGAAATTGCAGAAGGTGTAAATATTGATACCACAACTGATGGAAAACTTACCGGTATTGAAATACTCAGAGCATCCAAAAAAATCAATATTGACACTATTTTGTCCTATACTCTTGAATTAGATCAAGGCATATTGAGAAAAAAAATCGCCTAACGATGGGGTTCACTCCAAATGGGACAGGGGGGCCCATGCAATTATGCGTTTCGTGTATCGTATAGCGATAATCGATGCTCTGAAACCAATTGTTCGCCTCTTTGAACTGCCCTACTTGTCGCTGGCTGGCTTAGACCTAATTTCTTCCCTACTTTAGTTCCTGAAATACCCAATTCCCTGACAGCCCAATAAGCTAAAACACTGCGGGCCATGACGCGTTTCGGTTGTTTGCCTGGTGACAATATATATTTGACCGCTATTTCAAATATCTCGGAAACCCTTTCAACAATTGTGTCAAAGTTGTATCCCATGGCTTCAAGTCGGTACTTGCGTTCCATCTTTTCTGTCG
>JAYENH010000785.1:0-1892 GCA_034721995.1 Bacteroidota bacterium | reverse complement strand
GCCTACGGCGTGACGGTTATTTTCTATTACACTTTAATACCCTCACGAGTATCTTCCGGTTAAGAAGAATGGTGCCCTGCGTTGCCCGGACTTTCCTCTCTCCCATCCTAAAATGAGACAGCGATAGAACGGTCTGCTTTCGTTGCAAAGATAGTAGCTTTAACTCAGTTTCCGTTTAGCAAACAAGTACTCGTGCCAAAAAAATAGTAGTTTATCAAAAATAAACACAATTTGGCTTTCATTATTAAACAGAATATTTACTTTCGCATAAACTATGGGATCATTGTCAGGTCTCATTTAAGATTAAGCAAAATAAATATGGAAGAACATAATGAAAGCCGGGTTTACGAAAAGGATGCTTTAGAATTTGTTACTGTGGCTGCGGAATATTGCAACCTGCTTGACACAGTTGGGGGGCTCGATCGTAAACAATTTTTTTCTACTATGCAGCAATTGTTGTCATTACTATATTTAAAAGCATTTCAGATTAAGAATGTGGAGCCTATGCTTGATAGTACGGTTGAAAAATTGCTAAGTGAACAGGAATGGATTAAGCTTAAAAATAAGGTGTCGGCCAAGCTCGGCAACTTCGATATTTTTGTTGAAGTTGAAGAGCCTGACTCACAAGTTGAAGATGAAGAGGTTAGCGTTTCTTTATCAGAGTGTTTTACCGATATTTATCAAGACTTATCTGATTTTGTTTACTTATTCAGAAATGGGAGTGTCGAAATAATGAATGATGCTTTATGGGAATGCCAAAATAATTTTCAACAATATTGGGGATCCCGTTTATTAATTATTATGGCTGCGTTTCATAATATAATTTATAATACTGAAGATGTTGGATCGAATGAGTTTGACTCAAAACCTGGTGAAGATACAACAGGTAAAAATCCATACATCTGGTAATAGTTACGATTAAAAAAAATATACAAACCAAATTTCAGGATATGTTTCAAAAGCAAATTACAAAAGAAGAGATTTATGAATTGCCATTAAAAGCATTTGATGGTGAAGTTGTTGTTATTGATTTTCACAAAGATGTAGATAGGGTAATTCCTGAAATTATGAAAGAAACAATGCTTGGCTTCGACACCGAAACAAAACCATCTTTCAAAAAAGGACGATCAAATAATAATAGTGTTTCTTTGTTGCAATTGGCAAGTGCCGAAAAAGCCTGGTTGTTCCGTTTAAACACAATTGGATTTCACTCTTCTTTAGCAAAAGTTTTGAACAATGAAAATATTCTGAAAATAGGAGTAGCAATCCATGATGATATTAAAATACTTAAAGCTTTGCATAATTTCGAAGACAGAGGTTTTATTGATTTACAACATCATGTAAAGAATTTTGGTATAACAAGTATGGGATTAAAAAAGCTTACAGCCATTGTTTTAAATTTTCGTATTTCAAAATCGCAACAATTATCAAATTGGGAAAACCAATCGCTTTCATCAGGCCAAATAAAATATGCAGCCACCGATGCCTGGACTTGTCTTGAAATATATAAGAAACTTCAGTATATGAGTAATTAAAAGTTCCGAGTTCCCAATTTTCCGATTTATATTTCCGTTATAGAAATAACTGCTATGGCAAATTTCACAAGGCAGGCAATTTCAAAATATCTATTCAGGTTTCCTGTATAATCTCAAATTATCTGGTTCTTCGGGTCGATCTCTATTTTTCAGCACTTCACGTTCAGTTTCTAATGGAACTTCCACCTTAATACTTTTATTTAGTAATTTGAATAGTAAATCAATACGAACAATATCATATTCACGTTCGTATTTTATTACGTAAATATGTTGGTTTTCGAAACCTGAACTACCAGTTTGAACAAATTCAAATTCATTTTGAAGAAGAAGAAGGCTGTCGTTTCTATAATTCTCAAC
>JAYENH010000784.1:0-1897 GCA_034721995.1 Bacteroidota bacterium | reverse complement strand
CAGATTGAGTTAGGTTATATTTTTTGATACGTTTACGAATAGCCCCTTCGCTTACGCCAAGACGTCTTGCTACTTCGCTCTGATTCCAATTAGTATCATTTAAAAGTTTGAGAAGAGATTCACCCTCAGAAATAACTATATTCTCAGTAACGATATCATTCATTACAGAAAGATCGCCATGAGCCACTAAGTAGAGATTATAAATTTCAGCTTTAAACTGACGAATATTACCATCCCAGTTTCGCATAGAAAGAGTTTTAGTTAAATGCTCTATGTCTTTTGCATTACCATTATTATTAATGTTGCAACCGTTCTTTGTCAAAAAATAACAAAGAAGCATCGATATATCATCAAGCCGTTCCTTTAATGGCGGCAGATGAATAGGTATTTCATTCAAACGATGATACAAATCAAGCCGGAATTTATTGTCAGTGATATTTTGTTTCAAATCAAAGTTTGTTGCGGCAACTAATCTAAAATTAACAGAACGTTTTCTGTTTTCACCCAAACGACGAACTTCTCGGGCTTCTAATATTTCTAAAAGTTTAGCCTGAAATTCAGCAGTAGAATCAGCAATCTCATTAAGATAAAAAGTCCCATTGTGGGCATCTTCAAAAAGCCCCGGTTTGTCAATGTTTGCTCCGGTAAAGGCACCTTTACGGTAGCCAAAAAGTTCGGCTTCAATCATATCATGAGGAATTGCCGCCGCATTGACAGTAACAAATTTCCCCTGTAGCCCGCTATGGCAATGAATATATCGGGCTAATAAATCTTTACCGGTACCGGTTTCTCCCGTTATAAAAACATTCATACCTGACCGGGCAATATTTTGAGAAAATTCCAGAATCTTTTTCATTTTAGTATTAACAGTAATAATATTAGGACAACCGTTGCCGTTATCATTTTCCCACCGTCCGTCATTGGCGGAGTGGGTTACCACACAAGCATTGCCTGCTTGATTGGTATTTTCTTTTTCCCACCCCAAGGGGTGGGCTACTTCTTTGTCATTCCCGTGCTTTTGTGGGCGGCAGACGCCCTCGTCTGCCCCGTTATTCACTACGGGTATTCCATCCGCTTGCGGTGGGTTTATCCTATTGGAATCCAGACTTCTCTTTTCAAGCTCCGCATTAACTTTTTCAATCAAGTGATCCAATTCTTCCGATTCAAAATATTCTTTAGCCAGATATAACAAAGCTGTCTTTTCACCATTGACATACAGTCCGCTTTGTGCCGCCATCAGTCGAGTTGTTGCCAGCTCATAACGAGAGCTAATCATACTGAACAGATCAATCGCTTTTTTGAACCACTCACGGGATTTGGAATGATTACCTTTATGATTTTCAAGCTGTGCAAAAATTCTGTAACAGGCGGCAATTTCAACCCGTTCGTTAAGATGTTCAGCAACTTCTAATGCTTCGTCGGTTATCTTCTCAGCTTTGTCATATTCTTTTAGACCAATATAAGTGTCACCGAGTAATCTTTTTATTTGGGAAATATGATCTGAATCAGGAGCTATCTCAATTGATAATTCGAGTCCCTTTTTTAACGCTTTTTCAGATTCAATATATTCATTATTCAAACATAATATTTGTCCGAAAAATTCAAAATATACTGCAAGTTCATGTTTTAAATCTCTAAATAATATATGTGCTTCTTTAATTTTTGATAAAGCATCATCAACCCGCCCTAAACACGCAAGTAACAAAGAAAAACTAAGGATAAAATTTCCATATGTTTTAGAACCAATTTGCTTTGTGTCTCTTTCTGTTAGAATAAAACCCTTTTTTGCTTCTCTTAAATTTCCAGAAACAAAATATAGCCATGATAAATTATTAGTAGTTTTAAAAGCATTTATGTTGTTATTGGTTTTTTTATAAAGTTGGATGCACTTTTTTTG
>JAYENH010000783.1:0-8491 GCA_034721995.1 Bacteroidota bacterium | reverse complement strand
TAAATGTGCCTGCATTATTAGTAAGTTCAGGACGAAGAACTGTATTGAAAATATACAAACATTACCATGCAAAAATTATTTGGAAGGAATATGATGACTTACTACTAAGTTTATAAAATATTTAGGCATACGAATTTTTATTTTGAATGATATAGGTTCTCTGTACCCAAAATTCTGAAAATCAATGAAAACCTACGGCTTTTACTGAGAACTTATAAATAAAGGTTAGACTTTACTCTAATTTCAGAAAAAGAAGGTATTGAATTGATAGCAAATTGAATATTTGAAAAACAAAATATTCAATTTAGAATTTTAAGTATTATTTTAGCTTTTGTCATATTATCCTCCTTTTTTATGCCTACAAAAGAACGATACACATAGCAAAGTGTCAAATAGTGACCCTTTGCTCAAATTTTCTATATTTATTTATCTGCATATCCCTTTTAGTAAGGTTTGATTTTATAGGGATTTTCATAGTGGTACTGACCTTTGAGGTCTTTTTTTATGATGGCTGCCAGATTGTTTAGATTTGTTTTGTAATTTTGTTCAGGCTTAAAATAATATTAATACATTTTAGATATGAAAAAGACTTTTACACTAATGATTCTTCTTTTTGCACTTTCTGCTTTATGGCAGGATGGGTATGCTCAGGAAACAATCAATATAAAAAGCATACAGGCAGATGCACGGATAAACGATGCTTTTGGAAACGAATTTGTAGAGCGCATCAGGCTCGAAAACCCCAATTTGGTTTTGTACTACAATTTTTTTCTTGATAATTCATATTACTTTACTGAATTACCGGGTGACAAAACCGAATTTTTAAACTCGGCAAAAACACTGCCCATTGCACCTGGTTCTGATAAGAAAGTTATCAACGTGTTGAAGTTCAAACTTAATTTAAAATTCGACCAAAGAACTTATTTCCGGCTTTCGGAATCGAATAAAGTAATGGTATTTTATTCGGGCGATGAATTGAACGAAAAGTATAACGAGCATCGCCGAATGTTTGGATTGTTGACCGAAACAGAAACCAAATAACCGCAAAGCCATGAAAAAGATAATATTACTTATATCATTAGCATTGTTCATTCTTAATTCTTTTGGCCAGAATTATGAAATAGATACTTACAATGGCCAAACAGTAACAACCTGCTCGGGTACTTTTTTCGATAGTGGCGGGGCATTTGGCAGTTACAGTTCAGGAGAATCTTACTCTATAACTTTTTGTCCTTCGACCACCGGCACAAAAATCGACCTTGATTTTAGCCTTTTCGATGTTAACGGGAGTGCCGCAATGCAGGTTTTCGATGGCCCTAACAATACCTTTAACAGTTTTGGGACTTTTAGCGACGGAGGTTTTTCGCCGGTTGGAATGGGGGTTGCCGCAACACCAACAAACACCAGTGGATGTTTAACTGTTGAATGGACATCAGGCCCTGCCGACATGGGCTGGGAAGCCGAAGTTTCGTGCATAATTCCCTGCCAAACTGTTATGGCAACATTGTTAAGCTCATCGCCTGCTGTTAATGCCGATGGCTTTATTGATATTTGCCCGGGCGATTCTGTTACATTTATTGGCGGTGGCCTTTACCCCGAAAATAATTTAATCTACACACAGGGCAACAATACTTCATCGTTTGTGTGGAGTTATGGAAACGGAATAGTCGATTCCGCTTCTACCAATATTGGAGGGACGGTTTATGATTCGATAGCCGGATATTTTATAAACCTAACGGTTTACGATTCGATGGGATGTGAAAGCACCAACATACTTGCTATTCGTATACGCACATCGACCCAACCAATTTTTGCAGGAACGGTAATCACCGACTCAATTATCTGCGATGGCGAAATTGCTTTATTAGATGGAGAAGTAGAAACTGTTATGTCTGAAGTATCGGCAGCACTGAGCCTTGCAGGAACAACATTCCTGCCCGATGGTTCCGGGGCATCTTATACAACTTCGTTGGTTTTCGATGCCTTCTCTCCGGGGCAAACACTTACAACTGCTGCCGATTTTCTGAGCATGTGTGCTGTAATGGAACATTCCTATCTCGGCGATTTGGACATTACCCTCGAATGTCCAAATGGTACTGTGGTTGTGTTAAAATCTTATCCGGGTTGTTTAAGCACTTATCTTGGAGAACCAATTGATATTGATGTTAACTTAAATCCCGGTGTTGGTTACGAATATTGTTGGTCGCCCCCTGCACTTGCAACTTATGGTAACATGAACGCCGAATGTGGTTCCTACTCAACAATGCCGGCAGGCTCTTATGAACCGCTTGGAACTTTCAACGATTTCGTTGGCTGCCCCCTTAACGGTGCATGGACAATCGAAGTAACCGACAACCTATTATCCGACAACGGATATATTTTTGAGTGGGGAATAAATTTCAACCCAAATATTTTACCCACAAATTTTAATTACGAACCCCAGATTATAGCACACGATTGGAATGTACTGCCTGCAGTTGTTGTAGCCGATAGTGGCCAGGATGTTACGGTTGCACCGGGTGTTGGCATGTATTCATATTCTTACGAGGTTACCGACGACTTTGGCTGTGTGTACGACACCACGCTTAGTCTTGAAGTATTAGCAAATTATGTAGTAAATTTTCCACAGGACACTGTAGTTTGTTCCGATGCTACACTTGCCTTAGATGCCTCGAACAATGGAAATAATGTTGGAGCCGAATATGCATGGTTCTGGGATTTTACCGGAACCGATACTATTTCTACAGCCGATAATTTTCTTGTTGATAAACCCGGTTTTTACTGGGTCGATATCCCTAATATTGTCCCGGGCTGTGGGCATACCGATTCAATATGGGTTATTTACAACGAAATGGAACTCGATCTCGGTGCCGATATATCGGGCGTTTGTTCAACAAATCAGCAAATACTGAGTGCAGCGACACCTTTGGCCGGATACCCAAGTGTTTCGTACTCGTGGTCGACAGGGGCGGTTACCGGCGAAATAGCGGCTTATCAGTCGGGAATTTATTCAGTTTCGGTTGCCCGTGGCAATTGTGTCGAAACCGATGAGATTGTTGTTGAATACGACAATCCTTTGTTTGTTAATCTCGGAAACGAAATCTGGCTTTGCCAGGGCGATATGGTTACTTTGGATGCCGGATATGCCGGTCAAAGCTATGTTTGGTCGACAGGAAATCTGAGCCAGTTTCTCGAAGTAAGCATCCCCGGAGTTTATTCGCTAACAGTTACTAATGCCTGTGGACAGTACACCGACGACGTGCTGATATCAGAAATGACTATTCCAACTGTTAATCTTGGAGGCGACGAAATAATTTGTAATGGCCAGGTACTCTTTTTAGATGCCGAATATAACGGGCCGGGGCCTGCGGCAACATATCTTTGGTCGAACGGCAACCAACTGCCATCAATAGCAGCATCTAATCAGGGATTTTATTCGGTTACTATAAGCAATCAGTGCGGAAATGTAAGCGACCAGATTTATCTCACAATTGAATATCCTTTAGCAATTGACTTAGGACCAAATCAGGTTATTTGCCCCGGCGACACAATTATATTAGATGCCGGATACCCCGACCTGGAGTATTATTGGTCGAATAACGAAAGCACCCAAAGCATCGAAGTTTATACAGCCGATTCGTATGCGGTTGACGTAATAAATTCTTGTGGTACTTTTTCCGATATAGTTACAATCAGCATAGATGCACTACTTGTTAATTTAGGCCCCGACACAACTCTCTGCCCGGGCGGAACAATCGACCTTGATGCGCAAAACCCGGGAGCAGCCCATTATTCCTGGTCGAACGGCGATACTACCCAGACCATTTCGGTAAACCAGGCAGGAATTTATACAGTAAATGTTACATCGGTAAATAATTGTACCGACGAGGACGAAATTGAAGTTATCCTTTTTAATGGCGAAGTAAACCTCGGTGAGCATCCCGGTTTTTGCGAAGGCTCGACAACCATCCTTGATGCCGGGTTTCCCGGTTCAACTTATGAATGGAATACAGGCCTGCAAACCCAGACAATTGAAGTTGGGGTAGCCGGAAATTATTCTGTTACAGTTCATCATTTCTGTGGCGATATGTACGATAATGTTGATGTTATAGAAAATGCCTTGCCGATAGTTGATTTTGGTACCGATACAGTTTACATAACAACAACTCAATCGGCAACTCTTGATGCCGGAAGTTCAAGCATAAGCTATCTTTGGTCGACCAATGAAACTTCTCAAATTATTTCGGTTAATACTGAAGGCTGGTACACCGTAACAGTAACCGATGACAATGGTTGCGAAGGAGTTGGACAAGTGTATGTTTATATGTATGCTGTGGGAATCGATAATCCCGAACTAAATCATACAATTACGGTCTATCCAAATCCTGCTCGCGAACGATTATTTATTCAATCTGAAAATGAAATGCTGCAAAGAGTTGAACTTTACAATTCGCTTGGAGAGCTTGTAAAAGCTTCGGATACAAGAGCTTTACCTATCAACATAAACTTACATAATATTTCAGAAGGGATATATTTTATCAGGATTCACACCGTTAAAGGAGAAGTTTTGATAAAGCCCGTTTCTGTAATCAAATAAATAGTATATTTGATTTTCTTTTTTTTTTGACCTCAGGGCTTTTAATAGGTCTTGGGGTCTTTTTTTTTTGGATTTAGCCCAAAAACCCTGATCGCTGTTCAAATCCTATTAATTTTTAACTTTGCACTATTGTATTTTAACCTCATTAATTCAGAATTTACTGAATACAAAATTGATACGAAAAAGAGAATGTTTAATCAAATTGAATCAGGTAATTCATAATCAAGTCAATCATAATAATCATGAATAATCAAGGTTAAAAATGGAAAGAGTATTCGATAGCGAATTTATTTTCCGGTCTTCGCGTAGTAGCGGGCCGGGAGGACAGAATGTGAACAAAGTGAGTACAAAAATCGAACTGCGTTTTAATGTTCTGCACTCTATTTTATTGAGTGAAGCTGAAAAAGAAATGCTACTTGATAAGCTAAAAAGTAAAATTAATAACGAAGGGGTACTGATAATCGTTTCGCAGCAATCTCGCTCGCAATTAAAAAACAAAGAAAATGCTGTCGAAAAGCTTTATAGGCTAATAGAAAAAGCTCTTACTCCACCAAAAGAACGCAAGCCAACAACAACACCCAGGCACATTAAAGAAAAGCGATTAGAAGAGAAACAAAGGCTTTCGGAAAAAAAGGAATTGCGCAAAAAACCTACATAAGTAAAACTGTCAAAAGAACTTACCCAAATTGGGCAAGTTCAATTTTACTAAGCGATTTCAAAAAAGAAACTAAACGATAAATAATAAAAACAGAGCCTGCGTAAATAGAAAATATAAAACCCCCTATAATTCGTAAAAGCGTTTCCTCTTCCAATATAAAACACTAATATACTTTGGCTTCTGCCGAAATCTTGTCCTGGATTTTTAAATGCAGGAGGTTTAAAGCTTTTCGACCTGATTCCAAATCGTAAAGTATAGTCGGTTTTGTATCTCCAAAAAAATTCTTTAGTCCGCTAAACAACGAAGAATAGTAGTTTATTCCTTCTTTCAGGTTATCGGCAAAAGTAAACAAGTATTTCTCCTGCTTGTTTGTCATTGAGGATTTTGTTTCGTCGATTATATTTTTAAGATAATCAATATAAACCTTCAATTCTTTAACAAACATATTTGGTCTGTCTGTTCGAGTAATAACATTCGATTTGCCATAAATATGATGTACCATTTCTTTCAGCTTCATTATTTTTGAGAAATAAGCCATATTTGGTCCGGGGCAAACAGAAACACCAACGCCTTCAACTTTTGTATCCAAATTATTAACCAGCAGTGCCGGAGTTCCTAAACCCACACAAATACATGATTTGTCAACTATCTTATCGTATTCATGTTGATAATCATAAGATGATAATTCTTTAGCATCTAACTCTTTTATTTTTAATCGCTGATAACGGTACGAGGCTGTGCAAATATTTTTATCGGTGAATTCTTTGTTTGAGATAAGATAATGTTTCGGACACAAACTACCAGGTTTTCCTTTATCGATACGCGATAATTTTTCAATATCCTTTGTGTTTCCCCTAAGGCTGTTGAATGGAACACCGAGGGGCGAAATGTTACTTAAATACAAATCATCTTCAAGGGCTACGCTCAATTGATTCCTGGTTTGTTCGTCGACGTTGGAAACTTCTGGTACTAAAAGAAAAGGAGAACCCCAACCCACCGAATCGACCTGATAATGATCGATAAGAAACTGATGCTCCTCGGCCGTGCCTACTCCACCCTGTGCTGTAATCTTTAGTGGCAATTCGTTTTGTGGTATTGTTCGGTTTTTGTTAGCAAGTGCAGGCAGCATGATTTCGTGTACAGATTTAATAAGCTCTTTCCGGTTATCCCTGAATTCGGCTAAAATTGGCCCCATAAGAAATCCATTACTGGCAAAGGCATGTCCACCACAGTTAAGCCCCGATTCAATTCTGTATTCCGAAACCCACAAGCCTTTTTTCGCAAGGAATTTTCCTTGTATTAATGCTGATCTGTAATCGCTGACTTTTAAAACAATTTTCTTCTTTATTTCACCTGACTTATCAGGAAAAAAATCTTTAAATTGTTCGATATAACTATACAACCTGGGGTTCATCCCGGCCGATAGTATAATAGAAGAACTTAAATTGCTATTTGCAAAACCTCTCAGGGCAGCATGGGCATCGTTGAATTCAGTAGGTAATTTTTCTTGTTTCGAGTAATTCTCTTTATCAATTTTAGACATAATATTTACATCTATACTACCCATGTGTACATTTTCTTTTATCCAGCTTTTAACATCATCTAAATTGAAATATTTTGCTGTTAAACTCTTAAATTCTTGTTTTATAGTTGAACTGTCGGGTAGCATATTCAGATACTCTTTCAGCTCATTACCTTTATGACTTAAAGTGTTTTTAAAGTCTTCGAATTTATCTTTGGCAAGCTTATTAATCAAATCAAGATAGGATGTTATTCTCTTTGCCCTGAAATCTTCAATTTTTTCCGAAATTTCGTTGTAAGGCATTTCAAATTTATCGCAATACATTTTTCTTAACTTTTCAAGAAGAATGTCGTCGACAAGAGAAATTACCGAATCAATTCCGTATTGAGAAACCTTTAAAGGAGTGTCAACAGTAAAGCCAATTCCCATTACGGGAATATGAAATGTATGTGTTGTATTTTTCATTCTGCAAAAGTATTAATCTTTTCAACAAAATGATTGTTTATGATTTTTTGTTATAGAGTTCCCGATTTAGAGTTTAACGATCAGGGTATAAAAGATTTTCAACTAGTGGAAGGTAGCTAAAACTTCCCAATATTACTTCGTTCCTTTTGCCCTCCATAGCTTTAGCGACCAAGGGTGTTTTTTTGCTTTCATTCTCTACCGATACTACCTTTCGCCCAACTTTAGGGATAATTCTTTTTCTATGTCATCTCTTAAAATTTTAAGAGTAACAACATCGCCGGGTTGATATTTTTTTAATAAATCGGAATAAGATTTCAGGCCATCTGTTTTAACACCGTCAATTTCAATTATAATATCGTTTGCCTTTAATCCTGCTTTTTCGCCTGTCGAACCTGAAATTACATTTGAAATTTTTACACCATTACCTTTATATGCAAAATCAGGTATCGAACCTGTGCTGACTTTTCTACTTGTTTTTTTCTTTTGTGGAGTCTTGTAATTGCCGGGGTTTTTTCCTGTATAATTCATAGCATCTTCTCTGTCGGCAAGATATAACAGGACTTCTTTGCTTACTGTAGCAACTTTCACTAAACCTTTGCCATCAATTTTTTCAAAAGTGTCAGTTGGTCGGTGATAATTTTCGGTTGCCCCTGTAAACAATTGAACAGCAGGAATTCCTTTTTCGATAAAAGCAACTTGGTCGCTGGCATCCAGTTCTTTTTCAATGACTTCCGATTTTACACCTGTAGTATAATCAGTTCCCATAAAAATAAACTTCCATTCCCTTGCTGTATTTGCATTTAACACCATTAACTTTTTATCGAATAAGCTGCCGTCGGTATCAATATTTACATTAGCAAAAATATTTCCCGAAAAATAATCATTGATATGTGCCACGAAATAACGCGAGCCAACTAAACCTGCTTCTTCAGCGGTGCAAGCAAGAAAGACAATAGTCCTCTTTGGTTTTGCGGTTTTTGCCATTGTTCGTGCCAACTCAATAATTGTTGCCACTCCACTGGCATTGTCGTCGGCCCCAAAATGGATTTTCCCCTTATCACCTTTGTGAACATCGGGCCAGCCAAAGCCCAGATGATCGTAATGTGCCGAAACAACCACTGTCTCGTTTTTCAATTTCGGGTCGCTTCCGGGAATTACACCAATAACATTTGTGAGATTTAGTTCTCCTTTGCCCTCGAAACTATGGGTGAATTTCTGAAAATAATTTCCATTGACAGATTTTAAACCT
>JAYENH010000782.1:0-1897 GCA_034721995.1 Bacteroidota bacterium | reverse complement strand
TTCGGTATCGCCTTTTTTATCTTATACTGATAAATGGGTGATATTGCTTGCACTTACTTCAAACAAAGGAGCATTCGATTTTCAATTTATCAGAAATAAAGAAAACAACAACAGGCTGTTTGAAACAGTATTGAAAAAATCGACAAAATGGGGCAACAGTGGGAATATGATGTTTGTTGTTGGAGCTACCAAAGCCGAGGAGTTAGCCTCAATAAGAAAAATTGTTCCCAACCATTTTTTGCTTGTTCCCGGGGTAGGGGCACAGGGCGGAAGTTTGCAGGAAGTGGCAAAATATGGAATGAACAGCGAATGTGGGCTTTTGGTGAATTCATCGCGCGGAATTATATATGCCGGAAATGGGAAAGATTTTGCCGAAAAGGCCGGTGAGGCTACGAAGGCTATTCAGGAAGAGATGGCAAAATTATTATTATAGCCTCTTCAATACCCACAATTCAACCATTTCGGAAGTACGCCAGTTTTGGTTTCTGCGTGTATTTTTCGAAGCCGGACGAACCTGCTTTTGTATGAACAATTCCTTCTGAAACCGTCCTCCGTCAGACAATTCTGCTTCGATAGGATGATGCTCTCCAACTTTGGTTATCTGCGCCAGATTCGAAAACAATAGAACTACTCTCCCCCCGGTTTTAAGGTGTTTTTGTGCTTCAGAAAAAAATGACGGAAACAGATTGGCATCGTAATATATGGCTTTATCTAATCCTTCTAAATTATGAGAAGCAGGCAGCCAGGGCGGATTAAATACAATTAATTCCGTTTTCAGATTGCAGTTGGCAAACAAATCGCCATGTATTATATCTATTTTCGAATTCAACATATTTTTTTTCAGATCTTCACATAAGCCAATAATTACATTTGGGTTAGAATCTGTTCCATAAACTTTTTCGAAACCATGTTTCAACATCTGAAAAGAGAGTATTCCACTGCCAATCCCAATATCCATAGCCGATTTTTTTTCTCCCTTGTATTTTTTCAACCAGTTGTCGAAAAGTTCTAAATGCTCGAAACGGGTTGGGAAATAAGTTCCGAACCAGGGGTGTATTTTCCTGTCCAGAACGGGAATAGCAATGCCTTTTTCGTACCATTGCCACGAACTGTTTAAGCCCTGAACCTGGGGAAATGGCAATAAAAATTCATTTAAATCGGGGTATAGTATTTCGAGCCAGCCAATTACCGGTGCTTTCCGTACAGTTAGTTTATTGTTGTTGATTTTTAATAATATGCGATGCGAAAGTTCGCGGAATACTGAGCGGAAATTACGCTGCCCCTGAAATGATTGATCGGAATATTGGCTTTTAAGGTATTTTTTTAACTCGCTCAAAACCGTAAGGCCGCTGCTATAAAAATCGACAATTAAAACATAGTATCCATCAACAAGGTCTTCAATAGCGGTTTGAGGTCCCATTCGACGTTTATACGGAACTACATCAATATCCGAAATAATTGGCTCCGGCCTGTTTACCTGTATTTCCCCGACAGAAGTTGTCGCCACTAATATGGATTCACTTTTAGTCATTTCTTATATAGCTCGATTTTGGCTTTTTTGTTGAGATTTATATTTTATCGTGTCAAGGATAAGTTTTTCTTTGATTAATTCTTTTCTTAAAAAATAAATACAAGCAGTTGCTATAAAAATTGCCCCGAATATTATTAGAATTAAATTTGTAAAACCTCCATATAGGTCAATAAGTGTTTCATCCATCATTTACTACGAACTTTAATATCTCATTTTTCTGTCACTCCTTCTCTCCATCTCTCAGTCTCTCTATCCCTCAGTCTCTCTATCCCTCAGTCTCTCTATCCCTCAGTCTCTCTATCCCTCAGTCTCTCTATCCCTCAGTCTCTCTATCCCTCAGTCTCTCTATCCCTCAGTCTCTCTATC
>JAYENH010000781.1:0-1898 GCA_034721995.1 Bacteroidota bacterium | reverse complement strand
AACGCCAAGAAATGACCTGATGCGCCCCAAATTATAAAAGAACTTGGAATTTCTGCCACCCACAAATATCGGCACAACATCGCGCTTGTGTTGTATAGCTTTTGTGATGAAGGTTTTTTTCCATTCGAGATCGGTAATTACACCTTTTATCTTTCGCGACACCATACCTGCCGGGAACATTAGCATTTGCAAATCGGATGCATAGTTTTTATCAAACTCGCGAATAGCATCTTTTGTGCTTGAACCATGCTTATTGATAGGGCTAAAAAAAGGGCGGAAATTCGGCACCTGCAACAAAATATCGTTTACCGGTACTCGTAGATCGCCATATTTACCAACCAGTATTATTGTCAGGGCAATTCCTTCTAAACCTCCCAGTGGGTGATTGGCCGCAAAAACAAATCGTCCGCTTTCGCTAACTTTATCGAAACCAACAGTTTTAATCCTGATAGAAAAATAATCGATCATACTGCTCATAAAATCAATTCCACGCAAATGACCGTAAGATTTAAGAATTGAATTCAAATCGTTCTCGTGGACAATTCGCTTTATAAGTGAAAATACAAAACCGGGCAAAACTTTAGCCAGGCCCGGATTTTTTTCGGCAAATACTTTTTTAACGTCTATAAATTTTATTGAACTTGTTACCTCATTGTTTTCCATAATGTTTTTTTTCCGCCTCAAAAATAATCAATCTCCTCTTGCAATCGCCAAATAATACTCTTGCAAATTACCATCGTTCGCCTTATCTTTGAATCATAAACAATTATGACCAAAATTTGAACAATATTACTATGGAAAACCATAAATTTTCAGGTACAGGGGTAGCGGTTGTAACTCCTTTCAAAAAAGATAAAAGTATAGACTTCCCTGCTTTGGAGAAGCTTATCGAACACTTAATCGCGAATAAAGTAGACTATCTCGTTGTGCTTGGTACTACTGCCGAAGGGGCAACCCAGACTTCCGAAGAGAAAAACGAGCTTGTTCAATTTTTCAAAAAGATCAACAACAAGCGCGTAAAACTTATTATAGGCATGGGAGGTAATAATACGTATGAAATTACAGGGTCGATAAAAGAATTTGATTTCGATGGGATTTCGGGAATTTTATCGGTTTGTCCATATTATAATAAGCCTAACCAAAAAGGACTTTATGAGCATTTTTCCGAAATTGCCAAAGTAAGCCCCGTTGATATTATACTTTATAATGTCCCCGGACGAACCGGTTCGAATATGGCTGCCGAAACCACTTTGCAATTGGCCAGGGAATTTTCAAATATTGTTGCAATAAAAGAAGCATCGGGAAATTTCGGACAGATAGGCCGGATTTGTAACAATAAACCCAAACATTTTGCTGTAATCTCGGGCGACGATGCACTTACACTTCCATTAATTTCGATAGGGGCAAGCGGTGTAATTTCGGTAACCGCTAATGCTTTTCCCGACCTGATGTCGAAAATGGTACACCATGCCCTGAAAGGAAATTTATTTACTGCCAGAAACCTGCATTACGATTTGCTTGATATTATAAACACACTTTTTGAAGAAGGAAACCCGGCGGGGATTAAAGCTGCCCTCCAGATTTTAGGCATCATCGACAATAATCTCAGGCTCCCTCTTACCCCATTAAGCCAAACTACATTTATAAAGCTCGCCAAGCAAATGAAAAAACTGGATACAAAAAGGCATATAAGGGATTAGTAAGGAATAAACAAAAAGTGTTACTCCGGCGGATAATAGAAATCGAAATTCTGGTATGCCTTTAACTGGTAGCCTTTGCCGGGCAGCATGTTGCCAATAGTGTTTATGGTAAATTGTGGCCAGAAAACAAAGCCACTCCCATCTTTTACTATTACCACATTGCTTATATAACTTGAAAAAACAGAGTCGGTGGCAATA
>JAYENH010000780.1:0-1900 GCA_034721995.1 Bacteroidota bacterium | reverse complement strand
CTTGCACCAATCACAATATCTAAGCTCACTTTTTGGCCCGGATAAAATGTGAATGGCCCCAGGCTGCCAAAATTTATCCGTGTATCCATCCAATTACCGCTCTCGTTCCAGGGAGGCATGGCAATACCATTTTGACCCCAGCCATTGGGATTTGAATCATCAGGAAAAACATATTTAGTAATTACCTGCGAGGATGTGTCTGCCGAAACATGGTAATCATCGAAGTAATAAAAAGCTTCTCCATTAAATCGTTTCCCCTGAAGGTAGTTGTAATAGTGCTCTTTGGTAAATTGCTGGCAACTTGGTTGGATGGGCGGGCAACAATAACTTGGGACATAAGCAGACATTGTGATTGTTTCGCCAGGTTCGTCAACATCAAAATCGTGATCGTTGTCGATACCGTCATTTTCATCTGCCAGTGGCCCATTTAAAAAAGATATCCACTCTACCATTTTTGTGCTTTGTTCATACACGCTGTCCGGATAAAAATTATAGTGGTACATGCTCGCTGACTCGACATTGCATCCTGCATATATGTCATAATTATTGTATCCGTAATCACTTGGCAAACAGCCGTAATCGTATATCCCCAGGTATGTATCGTAATATGTTGTGTCGGACCGGTTAATAATATCGTAATGAATAAAATTACAATTATTAAGTATTTTTAAACTATCGACTGAAAAATCGTGATTAAAAGCCCATGCCCTGGCTTGTATCTCAATTCCCAATGTTCGGGCATCGGTTACTGTATTTTCGGCAAAATTATCGTTGTAAACCCACCAAAGCATTTCGTTGCCCTCTATATCGGGATAGTCACCATCGTAAGGATTATACACGCCATCGGCATTATTATCGATAAAAGGTGCAAGCTTACGGCTGATGTTTCCACTGCCTGCTGCCGGCCATTCCAGAATATCTTTAGGGATTTTGTACCAGGTACCGGTTAATGTGCCGGAATTATACTTTTGAATGAAAAGTTCAATTTCGCTTTGTTTAACCGACCATATCCTGTCGTATTGAAAAGCAGTTGCAGTATCGGTTGTGGCATTGGTAGTATCTAATGGGCCGGGGTAAAAATCACATCCGTGAGTCCTGTTTCGTACTGTTGATAAATGTATCTTTTGATCACTGTCCAAACCTCCGACCAACAATCCCATATCTGCTGAAATATCCGATAATGAATCTTTTGGCCAATTAAGTCCTGAATACATTGAATATATGCTGTATAAATTTCCCCATGTATGGTAAGGCGCACTCATATTATTAATATCAAGAATTTTATAATTCCTGTATTGGTACATATTGTCAATCCCTGTTGCAAAAAAATTCAATTCATCGGTGTGGATACAAGTTATTGTATCATAAGAATCTCGATACCATATCTCATTTTCATCAGGAAAAGCAAGAAAGGAATAATTCTTTACAAGGTATTTGAAATACCATAGTTCATTGTCGAAAGATAAGATAACATCATGGCCTAAATGAATGATATGATTCCCGTTTGTCCCAAAATACATTTCATGGGGAGATGTTGTTCGAAAGTCTTGCAGATCGGTATTTGAATAAATGGAATTAAATGGAGTATAGTTACTATTGAAAATATTCCCCAAACCATTGTCCCTGCGAAAAACCCAAAGTTTATTGTCCTGATCGTATCCATATATACCGGTAATCATTGTGTCGACAAGAATGAGGTTTCCATTATTAAAATGAAGCAATCCGTCTGGTGTGCCAAAATAACAATCTAAGCCATTTAGTGCTAAAAAAGTAAAGTGATAATAATTCGGATTATAGTTTAAATCCAGTATCGGATATTCCTCCCAAACGGTATCGGAATAAACATAAAGTGAAAAATCGGCAAAAATGTAAAAATTATCCTCATCAAAAAAAGAATTTG
>JAYENH010000779.1:0-1903 GCA_034721995.1 Bacteroidota bacterium | reverse complement strand
ACCCTGTTTACATCTAATTTATGATAACTGGGAGTTGCAGCCCCCCAACTTTGCCACTTGTCGTGTTGGACAGTTACAGTAACTTCCCAGCAAGCATCACCGGTCCAGTCAAATGTTACTTTTTTAACTTTATTACTACCATCCCATTGTACATTTGAGATGGTTACATTTCCTGTAGTAGCAAAGGTTAGTGCCTGATCGGCAGATACATTGTCATGACACCAGGTATCGACCTCGAAATATCCGGTGCCATTGTTCAAAACATAATCACCATCTTTGGGTAAAAAGTCATAAGGTCCCGGAGCTAAAGTTATTTGGGCATTTGCAGGTACAATCTTCATTTTGTCATGGTGAGCAGGCATATCATTATATGCCTCAAATGCTTTACGTTTATTTCCATTGCCCTTTTTTCCACTCATCCTTTGAAGGAATTCCCGGTTATTTATCATAATGGTGTTGCCATAGCTTATAGTATCGTAACCAATAGTAACACCACCACCACACGCTGCGGCCCATCCATTTTGATGACTATAACAACATGACAGGAAAGTAATAGCTTTTGATAGGGTAAGTACTGCATTCCAATTATTAGTTGCCCATGCAGGTTGTACATATCCAAACCAGGGATGACCTGTAGGCCAGTTTTCGGTTGTTACTTCAACCGGAATAACATTGAGCGAATCATTTCCCGACCAAAGATTAACATCATCTTTTGACCTTACTTTAATAATATAAAGACCTGTCCCTCTGCCACCATGGCTTGCCCAATAACAAATATCACCATATTTCAGACTTTTAAAAGTTGCATAGCTTAGGTTACCTGTTAGACTATCCTGATTGGTATCATCCTTATAAATATTGGCTGTTGAATTAAAATCCTGTTCTTTAACATCATCAATAACTTGCTGGATTTCATTGTTAAACATCCCAAATCCACCTTCAAAAGTATAAGCACAGCCTGCATAAATTGCCTTCCCGTCAGGAGAATACGCACCAACATTTGCTTTAAGTCCTGGCGTACTACCTTCAAGTAATTTTTGATCTTTAAGTTGACGCATTTTGGAATCGCTGTTACGCTTAATCTGAGGTTGTACCCCGTGCTCTTTTTCAACTCTCTGTACAAGGTTTTCTACCCTCTTTTTCATTTTGCTGCTTTTCCTGAAATTTTGGACAATACTCTCCGCATGTTTCTTATTAGTTTCAGGAATTAATCCAATAGAAACCAATTCGTCTGTTTTTTTTCTGTCTGAAATCTTGCCATCCATTATTTTAATAAACTCAGGAAGGATAATAGCAGCTTTTCGTTCGGCATAAGACACTTCATTCCCGGGAGATTCTATTACAAATAAATCACCTTTTTCCAACCTCTTCAAATATCGTTTTGCACGATTGCGTACTTGTTCGTCCATCTCTGCTTTTGATGGTGGCCCAATACCATTTGGCCCCCATATATGATTCATATATTCCATATCGGGGCCGCCAATTAATATTTGACGTTTCTGTCCATTGTAACTTTCGAGTAGCCAATAACCTTCAGGGGTAAGCGTAAGGCTTTTTACATAAGGAAGGTTTTCGAAATACTCGATTGATTTCTGCAATGCTTCATCGTAGTCGTAATGGCTGAACAAATACCATTGTTTTGCTGCATGATAAAGAACTCCGCTTGTAGGTTCACGCATATTTGATGCCTCCTCAATACTTGTGTATTTCTCAAAATCAGGAGAAATGCCCGGATCTTGATCGAAAGAATGTTTGTTCACAACAGGCCATTCCAATGCTTTGGTAATCTGATAACCGTTGATATAAACGGCCAAAGTGAATTCAGGTTTTGTCTTTATAAATGGGAAATATATCGATGCTCCCTATCATGTTCACACAAAAGATATGGCCGTTTATATCAACG
>JAYENH010000778.1:0-1904 GCA_034721995.1 Bacteroidota bacterium | reverse complement strand
GATGGGCTCCGGAGGCCTGGTGGTTCTCGACGAAACCGATTGCATGGTCGACATTGCCCGGTATTTTCTGACGTTTACACAAAACGAAAGTTGTGGGAAATGCACATTTTGCCGTGTCGGCACAAAACGGATGTTGGAAATCCTAAACCGAATTTGCGAAGGGAAAGGCAAAGCAGGCGATATTGATGAATTGGAAGAACTGGGCGGCTGGGTTCAAAAAGGTAGTATTTGCGGACTGGGAAAAACCGCCCCGAATCCGGTTCTATCAACCATAAAATATTTTAGGGACGAATACGAGGCACACATAAAAGGCAGTTGCCCCTGCGGAAAATGCACGGCACTCATCACCTATTCGATAAACGACAATTGCATTGGATGCACCTTATGTGCCCAAAATTGCCCTGTCGATGCAATAGAATTTACACCACACGAGAAACATAAAATCGATATCGGGAAATGTATTAAATGCGATTCGTGCAGGCAAGTTTGCCCGGAGGGGGCGGTGGTAGTTGAATAGTATTTATTAATATCCGGCGAGGGTTTCATTCAAAGCTAAGCTGCCGTTTTTTACTATTGTTGTATTCTTAAATAGTTCCATTTGGCTGCTTATTATACTATTGATTACACCCTAATCAGGGCTTGCCAAAAGTATTTATCCTTCTACCTTTGCCAAAAACTTAGTAGAAAATGGCGAATACACTTTTTGAATTCCCTTCCGAAGAATCATTTCCTGACAACATTGTTGATTTTGAGTTGAATGATATAGAGCGTGTTACTCTTAAAATGTTGGCATTCATCAATACCCCACAATACTTACATAGTTTACGGATATTGTCTGCTAATATTGTAACTTCCTTGCCCCGATATAAATTCGTGAAAAATGATACCATTTATAAAATCATCAATAAGTTTAAAAAACTCAATATTATTGAAGTGCACTCTCAGAAGTACTCACTGACCCATTTGGTTTCATCACAAATAATCCCACTGGCCGGCGACAATCAGGATATAATTATTGCGGCATATAGGATTATTGAGAAAGAACATAATTGGGGCGATAATCAATCCTTAGATTTGTTGGCAATTTTGTCAGGTGATGGCGATCTGTTTAATAAAACCTTTTTTAATTCACGCTATTTTTATGAGATACCCATGAAAAGGATATGGGATACTTTGCTCAACCTTGGCAGTTTCGACTATATAATTCCATTGTTACCTAAATTCCAGATTAATGATAGATTAGAGTTTTTGTACAATGTCCCATTCTATTTGTCCTATAGTTTTTTCGAGCAATGGATCGATGTTTTGTGCTACCACGAAAAAAAACCCAATTGGGATGGATTGATGAGTTACCTCTCCTGTGCCCATTTGGTGCTTCCCTGGCAACAGGTCGAGGAGCTAACCGAAAGGGTCGGTGTGGATAAAAGCACCCTGTTTTTCTCGGAATTGCTAAAAGGCAATCCGGAAAAAGCACTTGAAATGGGAGCAGAGTATCTCGTATTTATCCAGGATTTAGAAGGGCACAAGCGCAAGGAAATGCCCGGTGTATTTGGGCTGCTTTATGCCATTGTTCTTATGGCTTCGGGCGATGGGAAAAACATGGCTTTGGCTGCTACTTTTGCCAGGAAAACGGCTTCGATGCTTCCTGAAATTGGTGAGATGTACAATTCGTACAAAGATTTTGCGCAAATAGTGGTTTTGTTCAGCAACCATAAGCTTGGAAAGAAATTGGTCGAAAAATATACATTTAATGAAAAATGGAACAGTAGATACAATGTGCAATTTTTTACCGCGGCTCAACATTGGGTAGGATATCCATTATCCGATAAATTTATTCCTTCAGGTGTTTCCGAAAAGGAGGAAATGGAATACCTTGCTTCCGGGCTTGGATTTCAAGGGGAGTC
>JAYENH010000777.1:0-1905 GCA_034721995.1 Bacteroidota bacterium | reverse complement strand
AAAAAGCGAGGCCAATAAAAAAGATTACCCATTTTCCCGGGAGAAAATCAAATCCGAGAATTTCAAAAATATTCTTTTCGTTAACCCAAATCCCTATAAATATAAGACAACCTATTGCAAACTGATTGATACTTGTTTTGTGGTAAATGTCATATATCATTTGCAGGTTTTTCTTTTTGAAAGAATCTGCAATATAGGCTGATGATATTTTTAATATTGCCCGTGAAGGTAGAATAACCATAGTCCCAAAGAAGAAACAAGTTATAAAAATTCCTGCATCAGCTAAACCAAGATAAGACTCTACCAAAATCCGATTAATATTAATGGTAAGAATACTTGCGCCGCTTGTAATTATTCCAAAAAAGCTTACACTAATCAATGGCTTAATAAGGTCTTTATCAATTAAGCCTTTTCGGGGCAAATACGATAATTGTTTGTCTTTCAGCAATAATAATACGATTATCAACACTGGTAATGCATAACTTGCTACATAATAAAAAACAAATTGGTTGAAATCAATTATTTTAAATATAAATAGTAATATCATGATAATAATTACAACACGTAAAACGAATTCCTTTAAAAACAATCCGCGGGAAGCATTAAAAAGAACTTTATTGTAATGATCGTGAAAATTAAAAACTACAGTAAACAGGGCTAAGGGGTAAATCAAAAAACTATATTGAATCAAAAGGTTTGATGTCGTCTCTCCATCAGTAATAATATATGGCTCAAGAAACCAGAAGCCTATTGATACCAAAACAAAACCTATAAAGGTTACGCTATTGCCAAGAAAAACAAAACCATTGTGTTTTTTTGAACTATCGCGAAAATAAGGAAACATACGGGTTGTAGCACTCACAAATCCCAGGCTTGCAATTTGAGTAAATATGGCTGAATACGAAACCAAAACGCCAATTAACCCAATTTGCTCGGTCGACAAAAAACGGGGAAACAAAAAACCGGATATAATAAATCCAAGCATAGCACCACTGTAAATGAATATGGTGCCCTTTATTGATTGTTTTTTTATTTCTCCCACAATTATTATTGTATTAAATCAAAACTAAGAGGAGTGCCTCGCTCAATGTCCGATTTTGCTTTTTTACCGAGAATGTCGAAATAATGCTTTGGATGCAAGCCCATGCCAGGCCTGATTGAACGAACATTTTCCTCCGTAATTATTTCCCCTTTTTTAATATCCTGAACAACAAAAAGAGAACGGCCAAAGACTTTATTTTTCTTTACTTTTTCGCTGATTTCGTAACTCTCTTTCCCAATTGATTTTTCGGCTTCCCTCACTGCATTAACCATAGCGGTGAATTCCTTTAAGTCAAGTGAAAACGAAGCATCAGGCCCTCCTATAGATTTGTCAAGGATGAAATGCTTTTCGATAACTCTTGCTCCCAAAATCGTAGCCACAACCGGAACCGTAATTCCTAATGTGTGATCCGAGAGCCCTGTTTCAACGCCAAAAATTTCTTTCATTTTAGGGATCATTGTAAGGTTAGCTTCTTCGATAGGGGCAGGATAGGAGGAAGTACATTTGAGGAGCACTATTTGATCATTCCCTGCATCTCTACAGGTTTTTATTGCCAGTTCAATATCCTCAAACTCAGCAATACCTGTTGAGATAATCATTGGCTTGCCTTTTCGTGCAGCATAATCGATAAGGGGGATATCCTGAATTTCGAAAGATGCAATTTTATATGCAGGCACATCGAATTGTTCGAGAAAGTCAACAGCAGTTTTATCAAAAGGCGAAGAAAAACATATTAAGCCTTCTTCTTTGGCAACCTTAAATAATTCTTCGTGCCATATCCAGGGAGTATAAGCTTCCTGATATAATTCGTACAAAGAACGGCCATCCCAAAGCCCTCCTTTTATCTTGAAATAGTCTTTATC
>JAYENH010000776.1:0-1905 GCA_034721995.1 Bacteroidota bacterium | reverse complement strand
CAAAGGGCGAAGGGCAAAGGGCGAAGGGCAAAGGGCAAAGGGCAAAGGGCGAAGAGGGAAGTAAAAGACATGAGGAAGATATGGAGAAAGGAAAATGAAGCGATGGGATTACAATTGAATTACACATAGCAAATTACTATTGAATTACAATTAATTACTATAAATTACAATGAACGAAGAATTATTTATTAGCGGAAGGGAAAACCTTAATATCGATCCGGTGCTGCACATCTGGCACTGGCAAATCCCTATCTATCTTTTTCTGGGTGGTTTGGCAGCAGGATTGTTGTTTTTTGCTTCGCTGTATACCATTCAGAATAAAGAAAACGAATATAAAACAGCTATTAAAATTGCTCCATTTCTTGCTCCATTTGCTTTGGTGCTGGGCCTGTTTGCTTTGTTTCTCGATTTGAAACACAAACTGTTTTTCTGGCAACTATATACGACAATACGCATCGAATCGCCCATGTCGTGGGGTGCCTGGACTTTAATGGCAATAACCCCTTTATCGTTTATCTGGGCAGCGATTTACATTAAAGAGATTTTTCCGAAGTGGGATTGGAAATTCGATATTTTAAAACAATTGAACGAATGGTTTACTGAAAATCGTAAAGCCATTGCCTGGGCAAATATCATACTGGCAATTATTTTAGGGGTTTACACAGGAATTTTACTCTCGGCTTTTAATGCAAGGCCATTATGGAACACATCCTTGCTTGGGCCATTGTTTCTCGTTTCGGGTTTGTCGACCGGGGCTGCAACAATAATGTGGATGTCGAAAAATCCACTCGAACGAAAAATGTTCAGCAAAATAGACCTTATATTAATTAGTGTTGAATTGTTTCTGATTGTTCACCTTTTTATGGGATTTTTGGCCAGCTCACAAGTGCAAATCGAAGCTGCCCAGCTTTTTCTGGGAGGGGAATATACCGTGTCGTTCTGGGTATTTGTTGTTGGCATGGGATTGATAATTCCGGCAATACTCGAAATATTGGAATTGATGGGCAAACATATCCCGGTTGCAATCCCTGCAATATTGATCCTGATGGGAGGATTGGCTTTCCGCTTTATTATGGTTGATGCCGGGCAAGTTACGCGGTATCTCTATTGAGAAAGTCTGAACTGTGATTTTTTATGATGAAATGATATACATGATTTTTATAAAATGTAAAGAGATTGAATTAGGTTGAAATATAAAACAAAAACCCGGATAAACAGCCCAAAAGGAGTGTCATCATTAGCATTGGGCGAAGCCCTATGAACACGAAACACGACAAAATACTAATAGTCAAAAGGAAATGGCCAATAGCAAAAAGGTAAAAGAATATGGAAAATAAAACATCGAAATACATGAACCCCTACCTGGCAGGAGTACTGCTGGGATTGGTTTTATTAGCTGCATTTTATTTTACCGGCCGGGGGCTGGGGGCCAGTGGTGCGGTAAAAAGCACTATTGTAACCGTGGTCGGTGCAGTTGCACCCGAACATGCCGCCGAGTCGCATTTTTATGGGAAATATAGCAATCAGGAAGAAAGCCCGATAAAAACATGGTTGGTTTTCGAGATAATTGGAGTGTTGTTTGGCGCCTTGATTTCGGGAACTATTGCCGGACGTTTGAAACTTAAAATAGAACATTCACCAAAAATAAATTCAAGCACAAGATTGTATGCCGCCGCCATTGGAGGACTGTTGTTTGGGCTTGGTTCGCAATTGGGACGCGGATGCACCAGTGGGGCTGCACTTTCTGGCATGGCTTCGTTGTCGACAGCGGGATTTATTTCTATGATGGCCATTTTCGGAACAGCTTACATGTTTGCCTACATTTTCAGAAAACTTTGGATTTAACCTTCAGCAAAAAAACAAATAGATATGGGACCCTTAATAACACAAGGAATAATAGCAGAA
>JAYENH010000775.1:0-8530 GCA_034721995.1 Bacteroidota bacterium | reverse complement strand
CTCGAAATCCATAAAAGTGTGCAGTATGCCGATTTTGCATTGAAGAAGTTTTTTGAAGCGGCACAAAAAGAAAGCTGGTACAAAAACACAATATTTGTAATCACAGCCGATCACACATCACAAACAAAAGAAAAAAAGTACCAAACCCGTTCGGGCGCCTATCAGATTCCATTGCTATTCTTTCAGCCCGGCGATAGTACAATGCAAAAACAGATTGGCACTTATTGTTCGCATGTCGATATTTTTCCAAGCATTATGCACTACATAAATTATCCTGAGAAATTCATCAGCTTCGGACAAAGCATTTTCGACAGCTCCACACAAAATGCAGTAGTTACTTATGTAAATACAAAATACCAATATCTTGCACACAATCAAGCATTATATTTCGATGGAAAAGATTTTATCGCTGCTTACAATTTGAAAACTGACATACTGAACAAGAAAAATATTATTGATCAAACCAATGTTATTTCTGAAATTGATAAAAATAAGTTCAAAGCCATTCTTCAGGTATTTAACGAAAGAATGACACACAACAGGCTCGTTATTAGCAAATCAGAAGTGAGACAGAATTAATAACAACATCTTCGTCAACTAATGAAACATCCATACTAAAGAATTTTCCTAAAATAAAAACACATACATAGCAATAACTTGCCGCCCACCAATCTGATAAGATTTTGCAAGTATGTAATACAGAGAGTTAAGTAGTGTCAACAAGGGAACAACTGTTTTTCGAATCTTAGACCTGCCTTTGCCGTCAGGCAAATAAGAAAACGTCAAAGACAAGGCTTTCGTCCGCCATCTGGCAGATGAAACTAAGGAGGCTCGTCTGTAAGCAAAATGACTATTTCAAATACGAAAGTAACAGTTTACACCCGACCAATCGGGGCAGTACCCGGCATTTTGTATCTGAATATCATAATCCCAAATTTACAGGTTTTGATAAGGTATTATTCCAAAATTTTAATAGGTTTGTATCATCTTTCTGCTGAGAATAATTATTTACAGTGTTCAGCAATAATTAAAGAATAAATATGATGATAAATGACAGTTTAAAAATAAATGCACCAAATATAGTTCACGAAACTATTGATGGTGAAACGATATTGTTGAACCTTAGTACGGGCAATTATTATAGCCTTGATGGAGCAGGGGCTTTAATATGGGATTATATCGAAAAAACCGGACGGTGGAAAAAAATTATTGAAATTCTCGGAAATAGTAATCAGGAAGAAAAACAACATATCGACTCATCGGTTAATAAATTTGTCGCTAAGCTTATTGAAGAGGAGCTTCTGCTTCTGAATGATACTACTATCGGGATTCCTGAAAACGGTGCAGCCGAAATTGAGGATCAATTAAAAAAAGCTGCCATAAATTATAAAGAACCCAAAGTAAATAAATACTCCGATATGCAGGATTTGCTGCTTCTCGACCCAATTCATGATGTTAATGAGAAAGGTTGGCCCGAAGCCAAAGAAGAAGAATAAAAAGTTTTTTGGAAGCTAATAGTTCAAAGTTAATAACTGATCCTGCTATATGACAAAGGCGATACACAGTCCATTTCCAACAGAAACACAAAAATTACTTTTGCAGGCATCGCTGTTAAACGGTGATAAAGCATTGGATGCCTGGCAAAAATGGAAGGTACATATCGACTTTGAAAAGGATATTGAGCATGGTTCGTTCAGGCAACTTCCATTGCTTTACCATAATTTGCATAAGCTAAATATCGACGACAAGCTAATGTTTCGCTTAAAAGGGATTTATCGGCAATCGTGGTCGAAAAACCATATCCTTTTTTTTAAAACAGGCGAAGTCCTAAAACTGCTGAATAAGGCAGGCGTCAGAACCCTGGTCATGAAAGGTATTGCCCTTACTGTACTGATTTATAAAAATTATAGTATAAGGCCAATGGCCGATATGGACATTCTTGTACCTCACACCGAAACTACAAAAACAATCGATCTTTTAAAAAAACATGGGTGGATACCGCAGAAAGAAGAATATCTTGAACACAACTTAAAATATGGCAGAAGTTTAACTTTTATTGATGCTGAAAAAACCGAGCTTGATTTACATTGGCATCCCATTTTTGAGTCTCACGATACTATTACCGATGCCGATTTTTGGGACAAAGCAAATCAGTTTGAAGTAGCCGGTGTGCCAACATTGGCTTTTTGCGATACCGATTCATTGTTCCACACAATTGTTCATGGGCTTAGGTACAATCCAGAACCTCCTATTCGTTGGGTTGCCGATTCGATGGCCTTGCTTAATAAAAACGATAATGGAATTGATTGGGACAGACTTGTAGATCATTGCAAAAAATTTCGTGTATCGCTTCAAATGCTTGATGCGTTTTCATATCTTATTAAATATTTTGATGCTCAGATACCAGAAAAAGCAATTATCAGATTAAAGGCTTTGAAATCATCATTTTTCGATAAATTGGTATATCGCCATGCAAAAAAATATGGCGATATAGAACCATTTACTTTTTTCGAGAAACTATATTCTATATATGCTGCTTATGTACGGCAATCAAGTAAAACCGGGTTTATTAGAATAAATATTGGCTTTATCAGGTATATTATATTTCGTAATAAAGGAAAACCATATTTTAGGATATTGCTTTACTATATGTCATTAGTTGGCAGAAATCGAACTTCAAAAAGAAACAAGCAATAAAAAGCATGAAATTGAAAGTAATACCAAACATATCGAAAGGCGCATGGCGATATTTTGCCGGATTTTTCAAAAACTATTATCATAAATTAATACTTACATCTATAGGTTCTACAGCACAAGCAGGGTTAATAATTCCGGTTTTGTTACTTGTACGCTATATTTTCGATGTAGCTATTCCTCAGAAAGAAATAAACAATTTTATCCTCATCGGGATTGCTATATTGATTTTACGATTATCAAATGCTGCATTTACACTCTTTTTGCGCAATATCAACATAAAAATAATTGCTGAAGCAATTAATGAACTACGGACAGATTTAATGTTGAAAATTTATAATTTATCAAGGACTTTCCATACAAACGAAGACCAACGGGTGTTACATACTCGTATAGTACAAGATACCGAAAGAATTTACCGCATGAGCGAGTCCCTGGTTTCCGGCATTGTCCCTGCCATTTTAATTAGTATTGGATTGTGTGGGGTTTTATTTGTGTTGAATTGGTATCTGTTCACAATTATCCTAATGTATTTTCCCGTATTGATTATCTCGAACCGATACATGGGAAGAATTGTAAAGAAGAAAGTGTTTGCTTATCAACGTGCATTTGAAAGTTTCAGCAAAGACACAATGTATATTATGAAGTTTCTGGATTTGATAAAAATACAGTCTGCCGGTCAATCCGAACTACAAAAGCACAAAGACGATCTTGACCAGCTAAAAGAAAAGTCGATTAAAAGAACATACTTTTTTTCGGTAAATGGGCAGGTACAGGGCTTTCTTGTAAATATTACCGGCATTATTGTTATGATTGTTGGAGGAGTTTCTGTTGCACGCGAAGTTATGAGTTTGGGCGATTTTTTCGCATTCTATATGGCAGCTAATTATTTGCAAAACTATTTTAATACAATAACCGGTTCTTATGCAAAAATCCTCACAGGAAACGAATCGCTCGAAACCCTTTTTGCAATTGCAAATAACCAGGAACTTGAACCTTACAGCGGAACTAAGATAATAGATTTCAAAGGCAGGATTTTGTTTAACAATGTCTCTTTTAAATATACCGAAAAACCCGTTTTGCACGATATCTCTTTTTCCATCGAACAGGGCAACAGAATGGCAATAATTGGTGAAAACGGCGCAGGAAAATCTACTATCATCAATCTTATATTAGGTTTTTATGCTCCACAAAAAGGCTCTGTATATGCTGATGATAATTTATATGATGAAATAGATTTTCAATATTACAGAAAATTTATCGGTGTTGTTTCGCAACATCCCTTATTAATTCCCGGCACTATAAGCGAAAACATTAAATATGGCTACAAAAATGTTAGTGATTACGAGGTACTTGATGTTTCGCGCAAAGCCCTGGCACATAATTTTGTTAAAGATTTAAAGCTGGGTTACGATACACAAATAGGTGAAGATGGAGTACTTTTATCAGGTGGTGAGCGACAACGCATTGCAATAGCACGAGCATTGCTGCGTAAACCAAAACTATTAATCCTCGATGAACCAACAAACCATCTTGACATTACGTCGGTAAAGGAAATTATGCAAAGCATCGATAACATCGACTATAATCCGGCAATACTTATCATCAGCCACGATATGGCCGTTGTCAACCATGCTCAAAAAATATTTGTGTTGAACGAGGGATATTTAAAACCCTGGCACAAAACAGAAATTATAAATCAAACATCAAATTAAATATCTATGCTCAAAAATGATGATACATTGGTCAGTGTCATAATCACAGTTTATAATGGTGCTAAATACATTGCTGAGGCTATTCAAAGCATCATTGATCAGGATTATAAAAACATTGAAATTATTGTTGTTGACGATGGTTCTATAGATAATACCAGGTCGGCGGTTGAAAAGTTTGGGCCACATGTTTCATATTATCATCAGGAAAAATCAGGAATAGCAGCAGGGAAAAATCATGGTATAGAAAAAGCAAAAGGAGAGTTTTTTGCTTTTATCGATGCTGACGATATTTGGATAAAAAAGAAAATTTCATCTCAGCTAAACAGCTTTGAAAACAACCCGTCGCTGGATATGGTTTTTGGACATGTAGAACATTTCTATGATCCCGAAATGCCTGAGGAAGAAAGGAAGAAATACTATTGTCCCGACAAAGCAACTCCGGGTCTCAGTTCGGTAACTCTGCTTATAAGGCGAAATTCTTTTTTTAAGGTTGGGATTTTTGATCAGCAATATAGAAAAGGGATTTTTAACGATTGGTATTTGCGGGCCAGCGATCTGGGCTTGAAATCTTTTATGCACCCTGAAGTTTTCATGAAACGACGCATCCATCAAAAGAACCATGGAATTACCAACCGCGACAAATCGGTTGATTACGTACGAATGTTAAAAGCTTCGTTGGACAGAAGGAGGGGCTTTTATACGCATACCTGAAAGGATGTAATATATGTGTGTAAGTTTTGGGCAAATTAAAGAAAGAACACAGTAAGAAAATTGCTTTTTAGAAGGAAAAAAATATATTGTAATTTTACAGTATTAAGATAAAGGGTTTAGAATGAATAAATGGACAAAATTAAGTATTGAATATGCAAATCAAAGATCATATCTTGATGACTTATTTCAAGTTTATCCGACAATTCCTGAGGGAATTAGAGATATAGATGATTATGTTTGGAAAGAAGTAGAAAAAGAATTTAAAAAGAAAAACAATATTTCATTGGTAAAAGAATTGCTGAAACTTAATTTGTTCCCAATAAAAGACAGTTATATTGCATATCTTAAAAGAGATAAAGCCTCAATAGAAAGAAACCCTAAAACAATTAACCGAATTAGTGGAAGATTGTATGAAATGGGATTAGATAAAATATTTGAGAAATGCAGTGAGCCAAAAGAGACAAACCGACAAATTGGACCAATGTTTAAAGATTGGTTAAATAAGAAAACTTTGGGCATTCAACCTGTTTCAATTGATGAATTTACATCAAACAATAAAGATGCTATTTTAGATGCGAGTGATAAAGCAATGATGGATTTTGCAACAGAACATTTGAATTACAATCACAATAAAGGGCTTGATTTTGTAGCAAGATTTAATGGGAAATATGTAATTGGCGAAGCCAAATTTTTAACTGATATTGGCGGTCATCAGAATGCTCAATTCAATGATGCAATAAGCACAATCGAAACTAAAAAAGTTAAAGCAATAAAAATTGCCATTCTTGACGGAGTTTTGTACATAAAAGGGAATAACAAAATGCACAAATCAATAACAAAGTTATACAAAGATTATAATATTCTGAGTGCTTTGGTTTTGCGTGAATTCTTATATCAACTTTAAAGGCACAATTATGAAAAACATACTGATTAAAGGTGATAATTTAAAAGCAATTAAGTTGCTGTTAAATGAAAATAAATTAAAAGGGAAAATTGATTTAATATATATTGACCCACCTTTTGCAACGAATGGTAATTTTACAATAACTAATGGTAGAGCAACAACAATTAGTAATTCTAAGAATGGAAAAGTTGCCTATTCAGATAAACTTGTAGGTAAAGAATTTATTGAATATTTAAGAGAGCGATTAATTTTACTAAGGGAATTATTATCTGATAATGGTTCTATTTATTTACACATAGATTATAAAATTGGTCATTATGTTAAAATAATGATGGATGAAGTTTTTGGAATTGAGAATTTCAGAAATGACATTACTCGAATAAAATGTAATCCTAAAAATTTTAAACGAACCGGTTACGGTAATATCAAAGATTTAATTCTTTTTTACTCAAAATCAGAAAAACCAATTTGGAACGAGCCAACAGAACCATATAGCGAAGAAGATATAATAAAACTATTTGCAAAAAAGGAAAAGAGCGGAAGACGTTATACAACAGTTCCAATTCACGCACCGGGAGAAACACAAAACGGAAATTCCTCGAAGCCATTTAAGGGAATGTTACCGCCAAAAGGAAGACATTGGCGAACAGATGTTAAAACATTAGAAAAATGGGATAATGAAGGATTATTAGAATGGTCTTCGACTGGAAATCCAAGAAGAAAAATTTATGTTGATGAAAGAGAAGGCAAAAGAGTTCAGGATATTTGGGAATTTAAAGACCCTCAATATCCAACTTATCCGACAGAAAAAAATCAAGGACTTTTAGATTTAATAGTTAAAACATCATCAAATCAAGACAGTATTGTTTTAGATTGTTTTTGTGGTTCTGGAACAAGCTTGAAATCAGCCCATTTATTAAATAGAAGATGGATTGGAATAGACAAATCTGATTTAGCAATTGAAGCGACAATAAATAAATTAGATAGTATTACTGCAGACTTATTTATAGAAAAACCTAAATATAAATACATTGAAATGAACGAAGCCTTACCCATAACAACAAAGGCTATATCTAATGTAGATTTTGTAAGTAAATCGAAAGTTTTTGAAAACGAATAGATTTTGTAAGAATCAAAAAATGCGGGATTTCAAATTATCAAACTACTCATAGTCAAACCGATCTCTTATATTCTCTAATAACAGAAAAGAATGGACAAAGCACCAAAATCGGAAATTGAGCAAATTGAGTTTTATCGGCAATGTTTGGGGAAATTTCATCAAGCTGCAAAAAACACTGGGATAGTTCGTATGTATTACTCAATTGCGGGCACAAGTGTTTGTATAAATTTTGCCGGCAAAGCCATGATACCATACATGACACCCGCACTGGCGCATCTCGCCATTTCTGAAACCGAAAGCCCCGACATGACACTAAATGTTTGGGATACCGAATCAACCAAAGTAGATATGCCTCCACCTCCCTGCGAGTGGGCAGACTTTACCGACCGAGGGGATATTTGGGGCTTCGACAGCAAACGAATAAAAACGGCTTTTCACTGGAGCGAATTTTCAGTTAACCTGATGGACTTGGAAACCAACACCGCAGTGTATTGGGTAAAAACACCCCGCACTTTTCCATACTGGGTTTATTCGTCGCCGTTCAGATCAATTTTAAATTGGTGGATGGAGAAAAACAATTGCCAGCTACTTCATGCTGCTGCTGTTGGAACAAAGGAGGGAGCTGTACTGATTACCGGAAAAGGCGGCACTGGGAAATCTACAACTGCAATTACATGCCTCAATTCAGGATTGTTTTACCTTGCTGATGATTATGTAATTGTGAAGAAAGGACGTTTCCCAAAAGTTTTTAGCCTTTACAGTACGGCAAAACTAAATTTTGAAGACATGCTTAGATTTTCTTCATTGCAAAAATTTGCCGCCAAAGCAATAAAAAAAGATCAGGAAAAAGCTGTGTTGTTTCTTTATCCCGGCCTTAAAAATCAGATTAAAAAAGAAATGCCACTACGGGCAATCCTTACACCCGAAATAAAAACTCAGAAAAACAGTGAAATATCTGCCGTTTCATTTTGGCCTGTGCAAAGGGCCATGTCGTTTACCACCATGTCGCAACTTCCGGGTGTTGGCAGCCATACACACAAATATATAAGCGAATTCTCGAACAATTTGCCATGTTATAAAATTATCCTTGGCAGCAACTTTAACAAGATACCGGAACTAATAAAAGGATTTCTTTCTAATCCTGAAGAATTTAACCAACAGGACAACACTGTTAAAAATGAATCTGACAAACCTTTGGTTAGCGTGGTTATACCGGTTTTTAATGGTGAGAAATTTATCCACGAGGCTGTTGAAAATATTATGAACCAGGATTATCCTGCCATCGAAATAATAATTGTTGACGATGGCTCGACCGATAATACCAAAAAGTTGATTGATGAATTGCCCGTCGATGTGCGCTATTTTCATCAACCAAACGATGGCCCT
>JAYENH010000774.1:0-1906 GCA_034721995.1 Bacteroidota bacterium | reverse complement strand
TATCCTTTTACCGTTCATTTTAAAACTTATCCTCAGGTCGGTCCTAAAATAATCATCAAACCTGTCTTCGTAAGCATTGTTCCAATTATATGCTGTGGTATTTGTTTCTATTGATTCATCAATATCAATAGGTATAAACCTTTTGCCACCAGCATATACAGTACGTAAGGATACGGATAATGCATTGTGTTCTCTTATGGCAAATTCGTATCCGCCAAGTATATTGACAACATAATTCCCATTAAATGCCGTATTTCTTTCGGTGCCGTTATGGCCTTCGTATTTCGATTCAAAAAGCGATAAGGTAGTCAGTAAATAATAGCCCTTATTAAAGAATCTTTCAAGGGTAAACTCAACTCCATAATTTGTTCCTGTACCATTATTAACCAGGCTATCTTCCATTTGTCCACCAAACGAATCACCGCCATTCATAAGTGAAAAATCAGGATTTGTTTCAGACACAGGGATATTATATAGCGATTGATAATAAAGTTCTGTTTTAAACCTTAGGTTCTCCGAAAACAACCTGTCGTAGCCCAAAACAAATTGATGCGATTTCGACATCTTCATTTCTTTATTTGGGGTTGAATATACCATGTTTATAGAATCGACAAGGCTTTGTTGGAAATAATACAAGCGGGGTTGCATCTGGCTGTGTAAACCATATCCCAAACTTAAAGACTGTGTATTTGTGAGGTTATATTTTAGGCCAAGCCGTGGCTCAAAAGTTGTCTCTTTGTTTAAATCGACATAATGGGAATACACACCGGCATTTAAGGTAAGTTTATCGTTAAACCTGTGCTGCCACTGGCCATAAGCTCTTAATAACGAAATATTACCTTTCGAATCAAGGTTGTTTGCAAAGCCATTTATCTCATTAACCCTTACACTATCTAAATAATTTACTTGGTAAATGTCGTAATATACTCCAACCGAAGCGTTATTTCTTGAGTTGAATTTCGATTTTAAATGGGTCGAAGCAGAATACTTTACTTCGGTTCCTGTTGATTCATAAAACTTGTAATTAGTGTTCTGAATAATACTTCCTGCATCATCAAATTTTAAGGAATCAATATAAGTTGATGTCCTGGTTGCAAGTACCGAAATGTATGATTGAATTCTCGTTTTCTCATTGAAAAAGTACAAATGAGATAAACCAATAACACCCAAATCTGAACCATAGTCCAAATCAATTCCGCCGTAATTATAATTCGAGTCATCTTGGTTATTCGATGTGGCAACTTTGCTGTCGTGCAATTCGATATAACTTAACCCGCCCATTCCGACAAGGGAAAAGCGGCCGTACTTTGTTCCGGGAAAATTAAGTTTAAAAGTTAAATCCTGATATTGCGGAATTGCAAGTCCGGTTCCCATATCAATTCCGAGGGCATTGAAAACCCCAAGTGTTGAATATCTGTAATTTACGAGATACGATGATTTTCCTCCTTTCTTAAACGGGCCTTCAGCCCCAAGCTCAAAACCATTAAAACCAATCTGGCCTACGTATTCCGGTTTTTCGTTATTTCCGGCTCTCATTCTAAGGTCGAAAACACCCGACATAGCGTTACCGTATTCTGCCGGAAACGCACTTGTGAAAAAGTCTGAATTTGTAAGCAGGTTATTGTTCAACATACTTACAGGGCCACCGGTAGTCCCGAAAGCCCCAAAGTGATTTGGGTTTGGAATTTCAATTCCGTCTAACCTCCACAATAATCCCGAGGGAGAATTTCCTCTGATAATAATGTCATTTCTCGAATCGTTTGTCATTGCAACACCGGCATAATTCGATACCATTCGCGAGGGATCGCCAAGACTACCGGCATAGCGTTCGGTTTCTTCAACTGTAAAACTCCGGGCACTTACAGTTGCCATTTTATTGATTGCAATATCTTTACGTTGTTTTGCC
>JAYENH010000773.1:0-1908 GCA_034721995.1 Bacteroidota bacterium | reverse complement strand
TAATTAGCCTGAGATATTAATAATATCTGATCAATAGTATGTTTAATAATCTGATCCCACATTTTGCACCCTCTTTTGTTTTCAAATTACACTTCCACTTTTCGAAAACGAGTAACAAAAGTACTCATTCTTTTAAAACCACCAAAATGTTTTATGACTTTTTTAGAAGTTAAAAATAGAAGGCAGAAGATTATTTTGAAGTACTGGTATTTATTCCAAATTTATCCTTTATCAGATTTTCGGTTTTTAAGGCATATTTAGTATTCACGGCAAATAAAACCACCTCGAAGGTATAAGAATCATCATCGCTGTTTACTTGCTTGATATATGGCATTTTACCTGTCGAAACCCAGGGCATATTTAATAGCATCAATTTTATTTTTTCGAGTTTCTCATCCGGCGTTTCATCTTTGGGAGTAATAATTTTAAAGTGAAACCCTGCTTTTGAAGTTTCAGAATCGTAGCGAACATTTGCCTTATTTAAAAGCTTGCTGTATGGAATAAAAACAGATTGTCCCTCAGCATTTTCGATGTGCAAAGAAAAAAAAGTAAATTTCTGGATTTTGCCCGAATAATCTTTTGTCTTTATATAATCGCCCAACAAATAATTCCCATGAAACCTGAACAATACACCGGCAATTATATTTCGTAAAGCATAAAACGAAATCCAGAAAAGAATAAATGAAAGGATAATTATGCTTACAATTGCCAGTACTTTGTTTTGATTAAGGAATTTGTTTGCAGCCCAAATCAGAAAAACTACCCAGGCAAACATTTCTATTAAGGGAATAAATTTATTAAATGATTTAATACGGGCTGATTTGTTTTCAAATGCACGGATCAAATAATGTACAAACCTGAAAACCAAGAATAATACAAATGTTGAAAACAAAAATCGAAATATTGTATTGCCCGAAATATCTAATTCAATAATATCCATTGATGAAAATTTTAAATTAACTCCATGTTTTGTAACTTACTTATTATATGAGGATAAACATATTTGTTAAGTTCGTATATTTTGTCTGATAATTCATCTATTATGCCTGTGCGTTTCAGGAACATTATTTTTTCTTCTATAATCTCCTTTTTATCCTGAGTAATCCTTTCGAGTTTTGAGATGCTCAATTGCCGGTGAAATACGAATTGTGCCATATATATATATGTGTCGGTATCTAAATGGTCGAGAATCGAAATATCGGGCATTTGGGGTGTCCTGATAAAAATTTTATCATCCTTAAAATCAATAATGTTTGCAATCCATTGTTGAAGTGCCACACCAATATTTCCTTTCGAATAATTAAAATATCGTGTAAAAATTCCGGCAATAACCGAAGGGCTTAACTTATTTCGCTTCTCGCCATAGTGCAGGCCAAGCCCACCTGAGCGATGCCGGAAAAGAATTATCTCTTTCAGGCTTTCGGCATCGAATTCCGAACATTCTATAATATTAAGAAAATACTTGTCAAACTTATTTATTTCGTTTATTACCCTGAAACTATGCTTGTTTACATTCACAATAAATAAATGCTTCTGACCGTAGGTTTTTATCAAATCAATAATAAGCATAATTACCTTGTTCCCGTCCTCCGATTTTTCCCACCAAAGTTCAAGATCGTCAATAATTAAAACGGAATTGCCGGATAGTTTCGAAAAAATATTTTTGTAGGAACCCTTATATCCCATCGCATTTTGCCAAGCACGAAGCATATCTTTCGGGTTAACAGAACCTCCCTGGGGCGGATTAATAATAAAAAGCTCCTGTCCGGGCAAAAATTTCGATACCATATACTGAGACAAAAAAGTTTTACCCGATTTCTTATCGCCAGTAACAAGTATACCGCCCGACAGCCCCTCGTTATACCACTTAATTGCTTTTTCGGCATGGGCCAATTCCGTTTTCCTGCC
>JAYENH010000772.1:0-1914 GCA_034721995.1 Bacteroidota bacterium | reverse complement strand
ACTGGATATGACCGGTAGTAATTTTGCTTTTGTAATAGTTTTCTGTGAATGCCCATGAAATAAGGGTTTTCTCAAAAAGAGTAATACTTAAAATCTGTAAAATTGTGTAGAGGCTCTGTTCAAGCTTCAAGCGCTTCTTCATGATGGCAACCAACACATATACGGAGATAGCAATCCAGATCTGTGTTTTAACAGCGGTTTCAGAAATACCGAAAAAGTTCTTTATCCGCAGATGCTGCTTGATCCATTTAAAGAACAGCTCCACTTGCCATCGGTACTTGTACAAATCTGCTACGGTTCGGGCCTCTAATGAAAAATTGTTGGTTAAAAATGTTAGGCGTTTTCCGATTTCTTTATCGTAGTACTTTATCCTTCTGAGTTTGTCCGGATAAGCATTCGCCGACTTTGCTACGACCGGGCGTACTGTCTGATCACAAATGATGCCGGTAGACCTATCCACTGGTGCGGAGTAAAGCCGACGCAGTTTCGTATTCGTTTTGCTTCTCAAGATGAAAAAGGCTAAACCGCGGTGCAGTTTGTATAGTCTTGCAAAATCGAGATAAGCTCGGTCCATAACATAAATTGAACCGGGCTCTGGAAATAGTTCATCGAGAATGTTGACATCATGGACCTTAGCATCGGTTATAGATACAAACGAAGGGATATTACCCCTCAGGTCAAGTAGTGTATGGACCTTTATACCGCTTTTTGTTGATCGAAACCGTGCCCATGGAAAAACAGAACGGCACAGATCGATTGTGGATGCATCCAATGCGTAAACCGTTTCATCAAGTTGGAGACCAAAATCATCATCAGCATAAAGTTTTCGGGCCTGACCAATCAGTACTTGTGCAAAGTCACAGTAAATACGCCAATCACGCTTTTCGTTAGCATCAGCAAGAGTACTTTTGGCAATTTCGGTCTGAATGCCAACGTGGTGAAGCTTACCTTGCATGGCGCGTAAACACAGCACTGTATCCCGGAGGCTCTCACGATAGGTTAGCTGAGCGAACGCCATGCAAAGAAACTGTTCATAGCACGTAAAGGAACGAATCCGGTAATTGCCTTTATATCGTTTAACGCATGTGTGAAAACTTTTTTTGGGTAGAAAATCTAACAGCTGAGAAAAAACAATTCGTCCTTGATGCATCGCCGTCTCCCTTCGTTATTAAGTCCTGTGAAGGGATCTATAGAACAATTTGGGCAAATTCAAAAGGTTGCCCATGCAAAATTGGCAATATTTTCTTTTATTTCAAAGACCTATAACGTTTTATAACAATCTTAACCGGACACTAGTGATATGAAGTATTAAAAATATTATTTCGGCGAACGGACAGAAGTTTTGAAACACAGTGATAATAACAGGATTAAAACATTGGCATGGGTAAAAACAAGAAAATATGGATAGTAGTACCTGTGTTCAGCAGGCCGGTAGAAATACATAATTTATTAAATGATTTGCTTCGTCAAACATACTATAATTTTCATGTTGTTGTTGTTGATCATGGTACTGAAAAAGTAGATTTTTCTTTGGTTACGGATTCCAGAGTTGAGATTTTATCACAAAGTTCAAAATTTTGGTGGACGGGTGCAATTAATCGCGGGCTTGAGCATGTTCTCAGAGAGAAAAAAGATGGTGAATTTATTCTCATAATAAATGATGATGTTGTTTTAGATGGCGATTATTTGGAAAATGTTGTAGCTGCCGGAAATAAATATCCAGATGCGATTATAGGTAGCATAAGTGTTAATAAATACACAGGAATTATTTTAAGTGCTGACAATAGATTGATATTTTCCCGTGCAAAATTTGGGTCATCCTGGCAAGGAAAAAAAATAAATGAGATTAAAGAGAAGTTCGTTAAATCTGATATTCTTCCAGGTCGTGGTATGCTCATTCCTGAATCGGTAATA